>NZ_JBSGZP010000387.1:0-7066 GCF_053611065.1 Streptomyces sp. NPDC054840 | reverse complement strand
AGCTAAGCCTTTCAGCGCCGATGGTACTGCAGGGGGGACCCTGTGGGAGAGTAGGACGCCGCCGAACAATCATTGCGGAAGCCCCGCACCAGCCCTTTACGGGTCCGGTGCGGGGCTTTTCTGCGTTCACGGCCCAAGCGGCCCGACCGGGCCGGCCGCACGCATCCGCTGTCGTCCGAATGGCCGCAGCAGCCCGGTGACGCGTCGTCGGCGGCCCGGCGAGACGGGCCCTACGTCCCTTTAGTTCGTACTGTGGGGGTATGGGCTACGACCTCGTCATCTTCGACAACGACGGCGTGCTGGTGGACAGCGAGCCGCTCGCCAACAGCATCCTCGCCGGGTACCTGACCGAGCTGGGGCACCCGACCACCTACGAGGAGGCGGTCCGCGACTACCTGGGATCCACCCCGCACCGGGTGCACGACCTCGTCGTCGAACGGACCGGGCAGCAGCTGCCGGCCGACTTCGACGAGACCCTGCACGCGCGGACCGTCGCCGCGTTCGAGCAGGAGCTGAAGCCCGTCCCCGGCGTGGAGGAGGTGCTGGGGGCGCTGACCGCGCAAGGAATCGCGTACTGCCTGGTCTCTTCCGCACGTCACGACCGGATCAGGCTCGGGCATAGGGTCGCCGGGCTCGACGGGTGGTTCGAGGAGGAGTGGATCTTCAGCGCGCAGGACGTGGGCCAGGGGAAGCCGGCTCCCGAGCTGTATCTGCACGCGGCGCGGCGGATGGGCGTGGAGCCCGCCCGTTGCGTGGTCGTCGACGACAGTCCGCTCGGGATCCAGGCCGCCCGCGCCGCGGGCATGGACGTGTACGGGTTCACGGCGATGCTGCCCGCGGACCGGCTCCCCGGGGCCACGGGCCACTTCGGCGACATGAAGCAGCTCACTGGGCTGCTCGGACTGGACGCGGGACTGGGTATGTGATCTCTCTACCCACGGGTAGCCCGTGGCCCTACGCTGACCCGCCATGACGGATGATGTGCGGCTGCGGCGTGGCCGCGGCGCTCTGGGGTTCAGCTTCTTCGTGCAAGGCGTCGCCTTCGCGCTGCTCGTGACGCGGATCCCGGCCATCCAGGACCGGTACGGGATATCCGACGGCCTGCTGCCCGCCTTCCTCGCGGCCGTGCCGGTCCTCGCGGGGGCGTCGAGCGTGGCCACCGAGCACCTGGTGAAGCGGGTGGCGCCCAGCGTCGTACTGCGGTGGGCGCAGCCGCTGGTGCTGCTGTCCCTGCTCGGCGTCGGAGCCGGCGGCCAGATGTGGCACGTGGCGGTGGCGCTCGGGGCGTTCGGGCTGTCGGTGGGTGCGCTGGACGCCTCGATGAACATGCTCGGGGTCAGTCTGCAGCGGGCGTACGGGCGGAGCATCATGCTCGGCTTCCACGCCGCGTACAGCCTCGGCGGGATCCTGGGGGCCTCGGCCGCGTGGGCGGGCGCGCACTGGGAGCTGAACCTCTTCGTCAGCTATCTGCCGGCCGTGGCCGTGCTGCTGCCGGCGGCGTTCCTGGGGAGCAGGCGCTACGTCGACGGGACGGCGGGCCAGGGGGAGGTTGACGGGAAAGGGCTGGGGGCCGGCGGGTTCAAGCTGCTGCTGCCGCTCTGCCTGGTGATGGCGTGCGCGTACATCGGGGACTCGACGGTGGCGAACTGGAGTGCCAAGTACCTCCAGGACGTGCTCGGGAGCTCGGAGCAGATGGCGACCGTCCCCTACAACGTGTACATGGTGACCACCCTCGTGGGGCGGGCCGTCGGGGATCTGGGCGTACGGCGCTTCGGTGCGGCGGCCGTCGTCCGGGGCGGGACGCTGGTGGCGGCCGGGGGGTTCGCCGTCGTGGCCGCGGCGCCGGGGGCGTGGGTGGGGATGCTCGGCTTCACGCTGCTGGGGATCGGGCTGTGCGTGATCGTGCCGCAGACCTTCGCCGCCGCGGGGAGGCTGTTCCCGGGGGCGTCCGACACGGCCGTCGCGCGGCTCAACATCTTCAACTACGTCGGCTTCCTGATCGGGTCCCCGCTCGTCGGGGCGGTGGGCGACGCGTGGAGCTACCGGGGGGCGATGCTGGTGCCGATGGTGCTGGTCCTGGTGACGCTCTTCCAAGCCCGCTCGTTCGGCTCCGAGGGCGCCCGATACGGTGTCCGGCATGAGCGGCCGCGGGTTGTTGATGTGGGACGAGGCGGTAACGGGGTATGACTTCGGACCGAGCCATCCGATGGACCCGGTGCGCCTGGCGCTGACCATGGGCCTGGTGCGCGCCTTCGGGCTGGACCGGGCGATGGAGGTGCGGGCGGCGCCCGCGGCCGGGGAGTCGACGCTGCGGCTGGTCCACCGGGAGGATTACGTCGCCGCGGTGCGCGAGGTGTCCGCCGATCCGGGGATGGCGGACGGTTCGTACGGGCTGGGGACCATGGACGATCCGGCCTTCCACGGGATGCACGAGGCGTCCGCGCTGATCGCCGGGCAGTCCGTGGCGGGCGCGGAGGCGCTCTGGCACGGTGAGGCCGAGCACGCGGTGAACTTCGCAGGCGGGCTGCACCACGCCATGCCGGGCGGAGCGGCCGGTTTCTGCGTCTACAACGACGCTTCGCTGGCGGTGGCACGGCTGCTGGAGCTGGGCGCCGAGCGGGTCGCGTACGTGGATGTGGACGTGCACCACGGGGACGGCGTGCAGGCGGCCTTCTGGGACGACCCGCGGGTGCTGACCATCTCGATGCACGAGCACCCGCGGACGCTGTTCCCGCAGACCGGCTGGCCCGAGGAGACCGGCGGTCCGGAGGCGGAGGGGTCGGCGGTGAACATCGCGTTGCCCGCCGGGACCGGGGACGAAGGCTGGCTGCGGGCCTTCCACGCGGTCGTGCCGGAGCTGCTGGCGGACTTCCGGCCGCAGGTGCTGGTGAGCCAGCACGGAGCCGATACGCACTTCGAGGACCCGCTCGCGCACCTGGCGGTCTCGCTGGACGCCCAGCGCGCCGTGCAGGAGGCCTGCCACCGGCTCGCGCACACGTACGCGGACGGGCGGTGGCTGGCGCTGGGCGGGGGCGGGTACGCGGTGGTGGACGTCGTCCCGCGGTCGTGGACGCACCTGGTGGGGATCGCCGCGCACCGGCCGGTGGACCCCGGGACGGCGGTGCCCGCCTCGTGGCGGGACGAGGTGTACGCGCGGACGCGACAGTTGGCGCCGGCCCGGATGACGGACGGGCGGACCCCGTCGTGGCTCGACTGGGAGGCGGGCTACGACCCGGCGGACCGGACGGATCAGGCCGTTCTGGCCACGCGCCGGGCGGTGTTCCCGCTGCGCGGCATGCTGACCTGACCGCCGGGGGCATGCTGCCGCATCGTTACGCCAACTGTGGGGCTGTTCGCCGGAATTGATGATCCGCCAGATCTGTTGGGGCAGCATCGGAGGGTGTTGAGCACCGGCGCGCTGCGTGCGCATCTGCTGGCCGCCCGGTTGGCCGGGCCCGTCGCCACCTCCCGGGAGGAGAGCCTGCGCAGTTACCGGCTGTTCGCGGCGCGGGATCCGCGGGTGATGCTGGGGCTGGATCCGGAGTGTGCGTGGGGCGAGGGGGATCTGCTGAGGCTGATGGCGGAGAAGTGCGGGGTCTCGGCGGATCCCGCGCACGTCAGCGGGCCGGACGTGATCGATCCGGAGCGGACGGTGGCCGCGCTGGAGGCCTTCGCGGGGCGGCTGTGCGAGGCGGCGCGGGCGCGGTCGCCCGTGCTGTTCGGGACGGGCCATCCGCACCGGCTCCTGGGCTTCTACGCCGGTTTGGCGGAGGCGTTGTCGGCGGCGGGATGTGTTGTCCTCACCCCGGCGCAGGGGGTGAGTGTCGACATGGCGACCCGGTTCGGCGTACGCACGTACAGCATCGAATACGTACGGGGGGTCGCACTGGTGCGGGAACCCGGCGTGCGGGTGCCGGGGAGTGCGACCGGCGTGCACACCCATTCACCGCTGCCGGTTCGGATGGCGCTGGGGGCCCTCGCGGAGGCCGGCGGGCCGCTGCCGGAGTTGGTGGTGGGGGACCACGGGTGGGTCTGCGGTGCAGGTCAGCTCGGCGTGGAGGCCATCGGGTTGGCGGATACGGATGATCCCGCGCTGTTCGTCGGGGAAGCCGAGGGCCGGGTCTCGGTGGCCGTTCCACTTGATGACGCGGTGCGGGCGGACTACTACCGGCCGCTCACGCGGTACGTGCTCGGTCGCGCGAGTCTGACGGGGCGGCAGGAGTGGCCGTAGCTCCTCTTCCCCACTCGTATCACGCGCCCCTACTCTGGGAGTGAGCGTGCGACGACGAGGAGTAACCGGAGGGGAAGCCGGTGCCCGTCATGCGCGGAAGGTCAAGGTGTGTCATGGCTGCTGGCGAGAGGCCTCTCAGTGAGGTTCAGTTCCTGACCGTGGCGGAGGTCGCCTCGGTGATGCGAGTGTCGAAGATGACCGTGTACCGGCTGGTGCACAACGGTCATCTGCCCGCAATCCGGGTGGGCCGGTCCTTCCGGGTCCCCGAGAACGCGGTTCACGAGTACCTCCGAGAGTCCTATGTGGGGGTGGAGTCGGCCTGAGACTGAGGCTCGTGATGCCCCTGGCTGCGACGCGGAAGCGCTCGGATTACAAGCTCAGAGCTCGGGCGGGTAGGCTAGGCCGACGTAGGTCGTGTGGGCCCAGACGCCCCGCACCAGTGAAGAGAAGTGAGCGAGGGTAGTCGTGGGCTCTGTTATCAAGAAGCGGCGCAAGCGGATGGCTAAGAAGAAGCACCGCAAGCTGCTCAAGCGCACCCGCGTCCAGCGCCGTAACAAGAAGTAAACGGCAGCTGTACGTGTTCTCCGCAGCCCCTCCACCAGCCTGGTGGAGGGGCTGCGGTGCAGCCGGGGGACTTCTTCTAGGGAGGCGCTGAGCTCGTGGGGAAGGTCGTACTCGTCACCGGGGCTGCCCGGCAGTTGGGCGGCCGCTTCGTGCGGCGGATCCAGCGTGACCCGGACGTCGAGCGGGTGATCGCGGTGGACGCGGTGAGACCGCCGCACCGGCTCGGATCGGCGGAGTTCGTCCGTACGGACATCAGACAGTCGGCGATCGCCAGAGTGCTGGCCGAGCACGCCGTGGACACGGTGGTCCATCTCGCGGTCACCGGAGGCAGTGCGGGAACGGGCGGTGCGCACAGCACCGTCAAGGAAACGAACGTCATCGGCACCATGCAGCTCCTCGGTGCCTGCCAGAAGTCGCCGACGGTACGGCGGCTCGTGGTGAAGTCCAGTACCAGCGTCTACGGGGGCACTCCCCGGGACCCGGCGGTCTTCACCGAGACCACGGAGCCGAAATCCCTGCCGGCGGGCGGCTTCGCCAAGGACGCCGCCGAGGTCGAGGGCTACGTACGGGGCTTCGCGCGCAGACGGCCGGACGTCGCGGTGTGCGTCCTGCGGTTCGCGAACATCCTGGGGCCCTTCGCTGATTCGGCGCTCGCCGAGTACTTCTCGATCCCGGTGATGCCGACCGTGCTGGGGTACGACCCGCGGCTGCAGTTCGTGCACGAGGACGACGTCCTCGAAGTGCTGCGGCTGGCGGCGCGGGAGCCCCGGCGCGGAACCCTGAACAGCGGGACGTTCAACATCGCCGGTGACGGCGTACTGCTGCTGTCGCAGTGCTCGCGGCGGCTCGGGCGGCCCACGTTGCCGTTGCTCCTGCCCGCGCTGAACTGGGTGGGCGCCGCGCTGCGGGCGGTCGGGGCCAGCGACTTCTCGCCGGAGCAGATAAGGCTGCTCACCCACGGCCGGGTCGTGGAGACCACGCAGATGCGCGAGGTCCTCGGCTTCGAGCCGCTCTACACGACCGCCGAGACCTTCGCGGACTTCGCGCGGAGCCGGGGGAGCGGGCTGCTGCCCCCGGAGCGGGTCGGGCGGGCCGTGGACCGGGTGGCGGCCATGCTGGACGCAGACGGGCTCGACGGGCTCAAGGACGACGCCTACGCGGTTGAAGGAGCGAAGCGATAGTGGCGGACGCCAAGGTCATTCCGTTCGACGAGGACCGGCCGCGGCGGCGGATCCCCCGCCGCGTGCGGGCGGTGCCCGCTGCCGAGCCGGTGGTGGAGGAGCCTGCCGCTCCCAAGCCGGCCCCGCCCGCGGCGCCCGGCGACAGCTGGGACCGGCGGGTCGCCGGCGGGCTGGCGTTCCTGCGGCGGCGGGTCACCGGGGACTACGAGGTCGACGACTTCGGCTACGACAAGGAACTGACGGACCAGGTCCTGATGTCCCTGATGCGGCCGCTGTACGACAAGTACTTCCGGGTCGAGGTCAAGGGCATCGAGAACATTCCGGCGGAGGGTGGCGCGCTGATCGTGGCGAACCACTCCGGGACGCTGCCGCTCGACGGGTTGATGCTCCAGGTCGCCGTGCACGACCACCACCCGGCGGAGCGGCATCTGCGGCTGCTGGCGGCGGACCTGGTGTTCATGCTGCCGGTGGTCAACGAGCTGGCCCGCAAGGCGGGGCACACCCTGGCGTGCGCGGAGGACGCGCAGCGGCTGCTGGAGGCCGGGGAGCTGGTCGGTGTGATGCCGGAGGGCTTCAAGGGGATAGGGAAGCCGTTCGGGGACCGGTACAAGCTGCAGCGGTTCGGGCGCGGCGGGTTCGTGTCGACGGCGCTGCGGGCGCGGACGCCGATCGTGCCGTGCTCGATCGTGGGGGCGGAGGAGATCTATCCCATGGTCGGCAACGCGAAGACGCTGGCACGGCTGCTGGGAGTCCCGTACTTCCCGATCACGCCGACCTTCCCGTGGCTGGGGCCGCTGGGCGCGGTGCCGTTGCCGACGAAGTGGACGATCCAGTTCGGGGAGCCGATCCCGACGGACGGGTACGCCGCGGAGGCGGCGGAGGACCCGATGCTGATGTTCAACCTCACGGACCAGGTGCGGGAACAGATCCAGCACACGCTCTACAAGCTGCTGGTGCAGCGGCGGTCCGTGTTCTTCTGACGAGCTGTCGGAAGACGGGTCGAGGGGCCGAAGGAAGGGGCGGGGCTGCCGGGGCAGCCCCCCCCGGTGCGGTTACGCGCCGTCCTCCGCGCCCAGGCCCAGCCCCGGGC
>NZ_JBSGZP010000386.1:0-7071 GCF_053611065.1 Streptomyces sp. NPDC054840 | reverse complement strand
CGTCCGAACGGCTGGAGGACCCCACGATGGCGCAGTTTCCCACCTCGGCGATAGCGGCGGCCGGCCTGGTCGGCGGCTACGCCACGGCCCGCTGGACCGGCGTACGCCCGCTCGGCGGCGTGATCCTCGCGGCCGCCGGCACCGTCGCGGCCCGCGAATGGCACCGCCGCACGACCCCAACGACCACGGCCCTCCTCAGCACGGCCTACGTCGCCGCGTTCGCGGGATCGCACCCCCTGGCGAAGAAGATCGGCGCCTGGCCGGCGGTCTTCACGGCGGCGGCCGCGGTGGCCGCGGCCACCTACGCGGCGGCGGACCGCTAGGTGTACTGCCCCGGGAGGTTGTGGACGGGTGATGGAGGTGTTGGCTGAGGCGTCTTGAACGGGTGAGGGCCTTTCAGGTTCGGTGTGTCGCAGGCAAACCACCCGCCAGCCGCGTCCCCAACCTCACAGGGCAATAGAGCTAGGCCACTCCTGTTGCCAGGCCGTTCCGGCGGCCGAAGCCCGAGGTCCGGCTCTCGCCGCACAGCCGAGCCGGCCTCTCCGCCCGTGGCATGGCGAACGGAACCGGACCTGCCCTTGTGCAGCTCTAAGGGATCGGCCAAACGTTCCCTGCCCACTCCCACCGACGGCTGGCAAGCCAACCGGCTTCACTTCGGAGCTACTTGGATGCGGCTGACAGCAGAAAACCGACATCCTGGTGCCGGCCCGCAGTTTGAAGGGCGGAGGTGATGTTCAGAATGGCTTGTCTGTCGGCTCGCTCGCTTACGCCGGCGAGAACGGATTCCGCGGCTTCGTGCAACCCGGCTTCCCTGCATGAGGCCACCGCTTCGACAATCTGCCGCGCGCTCAGCGTCTTACCCGCGCGCCACAAAAGGAAGCCGGCGTCTCGGTGCCTGCCTTCGGCAAGGAAGTGAGTCACTGTCTCGAGTTCCGTCCATGTTGCGCTTGAGAGTCCCGTGCGCGGCCGGTCCCCCTCTCCAGGGGGGACCGGCACCTTGCTCTCTGGCGGGACGGCGCGCGCTGCGGCGCGGGAGTGAGCCCTTGAGCGGGTGGTGAGGCGATGGGCGCGGGAGCGCAACCGGCGAGTACCGCGGTCCGGTGTCAGCGTGGAAGCCGGCGGATCACCGGCAGATCCACCTGAGGGCTGCACGCTGGCTGAGTGTGACAGGCAGTCGCAGTGCTGAATCCTGGCGCGGCGCCGCAGCTCCAGCAGCTCCGCAAGCGTGCAGGGCAGTTCCGTTCCCTGCTCTGAGGCATCGGCCTGCACAGCGGTGAAGAAGGCGCCGAGCAGCGATTCCTCCGGTATCCGGCCACCGTTGAGGTGGTTGGAGAGGCTGGAAGCCACGAGGAATGCCTGAGCGGCGATCTCAGCCTGCGTTCGGTTCGTGCACTCGCGCAGCCTGCGAAGCATGTCTACGAACCTCCGGTGGTCCTCGGGCAGGGTGGGAAGTTCCTTCCACCTGGTCTTGCGCGGCACCGTCTCTCCAATCATGCCGGGCTTCTTCATGAGCCGAAGTCTTGCTGCATCCAAGGCGGTTGGGGAAGCTCGGAGCGTTTCCTCTGACCTCGATACCGGACTGACGCTGGCTTCTGGGCACGCGCGTCGGCAAGAGTTGAGACATCCGCTGAAGCTGCCGGTGGGGGTATCCGTCCCCGGACCAAGCTGAGCAGCTCCTGTATGACCGGATTTAGGAGACACTCGATGGGTCTTCCGTCATGGACGGATCAGAAGCTCGGCACGATGAAGCGCGCGGCGCTGTGGCTCGTCGCTGTGGTGGGGGAGGGAAATGCCTTCACCAAGGAAGACGTGAAGGCTGCGTTTCCCGGCGTGAGCCAGGCCGACCGCCGGGTGCGCGATCTGCGCGACTTCGGCTGGCGGATCGACACCCATCGCGAGGACGTCACCCTGGGACAGCACGAGCAGCGTTTCGTGGCCCCGGGGGAACCGGTCTGGGAGCCCGGCAAGGGTACGAAGCCGGGGAGTTCGATCACGGACACCCAGCGGCGCGAGGTGCTCGCCCGGGATGGACACCACTGCCGGTCGTGCGGAATTACGCCCGGTGAGACGTTCGCAGGTACGTACGAGTCGGCTCAGCTCGATATTGCGCGGCGCTCGGTGCTGCTGCCTGATGGGGGCAGCCGGGTAGAACTCGTAGCCGAATGCAACCGTTGCCGGGTTGGTGGCCGGGGCCTGACCGCCGACTTGAAGTCCGTCCTTGACCGGCTGGGCCGGCTGGGAGCCTTGGAACGCAAGACGATTTCCGACTGGCTCGTCGCGGAGAGCCGCGAGTTCGCGGAGGTAGAGCGGCTGTGGGCAGACATCCGCACCTTGCCGGCTGATGCCCGGGACACGGTCCGCGAAGCCCTGGCGCTGCCGCCGGTGTAACGCCGGACAACACACGGCTGGGGGTCGCGCGCGACTCCCGGCCCCGCCCATTCCATACCTACACACTCCTAGCTGGAGGCAACACACCGTGAGCATGGACTTTGGCCGGCCGCCCCGTGCCGCTGAGAACCAGGAACTGGTTGAGAAGCG
This sequence comes from Streptomyces sp. NPDC054840, assembly GCF_053611065.1. NCBI lineage: Bacteria > Bacillati > Actinomycetota > Actinomycetes > Kitasatosporales > Streptomycetaceae > Streptomyces > Streptomyces sp. NPDC054840. The sequence goes on along the minus strand of NZ_JBSGZP010000386.1, from coordinate 4,533 downwards.
GCTTCTGGAGGCTGCCGCTGGCCAGGGACTTCAAGAGACCCTGACCATTGAGTGGCGGACCAAGCCGATGGTCATCCAGGTCATCGACATGCCCATTGACCAGGTGTACTTCAATCCTTCTACGCACCGGATCCGAGCGCAGCGCAGCTTCGACCCCGACCGCGACCAGTTGCTCACGGATGATGCATGGAGTGAGGAAAGCCAGGACTACCTCCGTCACCTGCTGCAGGCGCTGCCTTCGAACCCGGGGAAGCGTGATGGTGACTTCGAAGACTTGAAATCCAGCCTTAAGGAGTACCGTCAGAACGAGCCGGGTCTCATCACCCGGGACGGCATCCTCGTCAACGGCAACACCCGTGTGGCAGCCCTCCGTGAACTCGGTGTGCCCAGTGTGCGCGTGGGCGTATTGCCCGAGACCTGTACATGGTCCGACATCAACTCGGTCGAGCTATCGCTTCAGCTTCGTCATGACACCCGCCGACCGTACTCCTACATCAACCGGCTCCTCACCATTGAAGAGCAAGTCGGCAACGGCAGGCCGCTCGCGGATATTGCGAAGGAGTTCCGGATCAGGCCCGAAACAGCCAAGCAGGACCAGTGGGTGCTGACTACGCTGCGGGACTTGGTGAACCGCTCCAATACGGGGGAGGTTCAGCTCAAGCTGATGGATTTTGAGGATCATCAGGAGAAGCTGCGTGAGCTCCACCGGGCCTTTACCAAGGAGTCCAAGCAGAACCCGGGGAAGGCTGATCTGCTCAAGGAGAACAAGCTCGCTCTGATCGTCCTTGAATTCTCCAAGACGGATGTGCGGCTCGCCGACGTGGACTTCAGGGCGCGCTACCTGCACCGTCACCTTCCGGAGCAGCTCAAGCAGACTCCCGCAGCACCGGTTGTGCGTGTCATCCCGGGCCTGAACCGGAGCGTGGGAGCCGAGAGCCCCCAGGTGGCTGCCGCCAAGGCGTTCACCAATGCGTTGCTGCAGGCCAAAGCCGTAGAGAGGGCTGCCGGGGCAGTGCCCCGCGAGCAGGCAGATGAAGCGGCCGCCATCTGGAAGCAGGCAAAGGAAGCGGTTGAGGAGGCACTGGTGCCGGCGGGCAAGGACGCCCGCGTGCGCAAGCGCAAGCAGGCAGCCCCAGACCGGCTGCACGACGCCGTCCAGGACATTGACCAGTGCATTACGGACCTGGCACTGGCCCGCGCCTCGCGCAGTCTGGACGAGGAGAGTCTTGATGAGGCGGTACTGACCTTGAAGGCGAGCTTGCTCAAGCTGGCACGGGAGACCTCGCGCAGCGTTGAGGAACCCGGTGACGGTGTGGCATGGCTGCTCGCCGTGATGCGGGAGGAGGCGGAGTGAGCGAGGTGACGGAACCGTCGCTCCGGCTTGGCTTCGATGTATCGCGTACCAAGGCAGTGCTCCAGGCAGCTGCGCCGTATGGCACCGAGCTGACGCATCTGGCAGCAGGCTTTCCGGAAAGCGTACGGGTCGGGCTGCTCATGGTTGAAGTTCCGCTCGACGGATTCCTTACAGGCCTCGACGTTTTGTCGGACTGGCCGGCCGCGGAGTCCGTCCGCTGGGACGGTGATCTCCTTGCGCTGGTCAGCGATGTGCTTGATGACGCGGACCAGGCGGAGGAATACCTGGTCCGGGGAGCAGCCGAGTCCGATGTTGTTCCAGGTGATGAATCCGTCATGACGGCCCTGGGCCCGGATTGGCAAGCCAATCTGACGTCTTTTCAGGTCCGGGACATCCGCCGCCTTCTATCCATGCGTCATGGTGCGAACTTCAGTGTTCCTGGTGCAGGCAAGACCAGGGTTGGCCTGGCTGTCTACGCGGCGATGAAGGAGCGCGGGCTGGCGCGGCGCCTCTTGGTCGTGAGTCCCAAGTCCGCCTACGAGTCGTGGTTGTCGGAGAGCCGCGAGTGCTTCGGTTCGCCCCCGGCCGTCCGGATCATGGGCGGGCTGCCGGATCCGCACGCAGAGATTCTGGTGGTCAATTACGAGCGGCTGGACCGTTCGCTTGCCGGGCTGGCTGACTGGCTGCGTGCGGTGCCCTCGATGGTCATCCTGGATGAGGCACACAGGATGAAGCTCGGAGCACAGGGAACGTACGGCAGCGCGTGCATGGCGCTGGGCCCGCTCAGCCGCCGCCGCCTGATCCTTACAGGCACGCCGGCTCCGAACGGAGCGCGCGATCTGGAGAATCTGCTGTCGTTTGTCTGGCCCGGCCATGGGCGCCGCGTCGTCACGCAGGCTGTGGCGGGCGGCGATCTCGCACGTGCCAGTTCGGTACTGCGGCCGCTTTTCACTCGCACGACCAAGAGCGAACTGGGTCTGCCGCCGTTCCAGCCAGTGATCCGGACGGTTGAGCTGGATGGTCTTCACCGAGAGATCTACGACGCACTGGTCGGGCGCTACACTGCCCGGGCTGAAGCGTCAAGAGATGACTTCGACGCTCTGGGCAGGGCAATGCTGCGGCTTCTGATGGCTGCGACGAGTCCTGCCCTGCTGGTGGAAGGCAGCAGCCGATACGAACCTCTCAGCTTCCAGGTGCCACCCCTGGAGGCAGCAGAGGATGAGTCTCTGTTCACGCTGCTGCAAAGGCTTCCCCAGCATGAAATGCCGCCGAAGTATCAGGCTGTGCGGGACATCGTTTCCCAGAACGTGGCAGCAGGGCGCAAGACCCTGGTGTGGTCGACCTTTGTCCGGAACATTACGAGCCTTGAGCGGCTGCTCAGCGTCTACCAGCCTGCCGTCGTCCACGGGGGGACGCTGGACCGCGACGAGCAGATCAGACGCTTCCGGGAAGACCCGGACTGCTGCGTCCTGATCTCTAATCCGGCCACCCTGGGAGAAGGCATCAGCCTCCACCGTGAATGTCACGACGCCGTCTACGTCGACCGTGACTTCATGGCCGGACGCTTCCTGCAGAGCCTCGACCGGATCCACCGGCTGGGGCTGGAACCGGGTACTGAGACGCGCGTCACGGTGCTCGCCTCCGGTGGGACCATTGATGAGGTGGTGACACTCCGCTTGGCCGAGAAGCTTGAGTTCATGGGCGCCATCCTGGACGACCCCGCCGTGCGGCAGCTGGGCGACCTGCAGGAGGAGCGGCCTGTAGCAGCGGGGATGGACGAGGCCGATATGCGGGCGCTGCTGCGTCACATGGGAGCTGCCAGGGTGTGACGAGGGCATCGTGTGAGAGCTCTGGGCTGGGGGGTCAGTGCGTCAGCATGGACCGAAGTGCCGCCGGTGTCGGTGGCAGGTGCGACACTTGCCTGTCTGCATCTGCCACACCAGGAGGACTCGATGGGAGCCGGCGATCACACGCTGACCTCGATTGAGATTTGCGCGGGAGCCGGGGGGCAGGCCATCGGCCTCCACCAGGCGGGTTTCAGTCACCTCGCGCTCGTCGAGATCGACCAGCACGCAGCGGCGACACTGCGCCGCAACGTCGAGGATCGTGACGGCTGGCAATTCGAGCGTGACTATTGCGACGTCATTCAAGATGACGTGAATGATTTTAAGCCCATGGTTAACCTTAAGAAGCCGATCAAATATTTTGAGCGGCCCTTGCGTCGGGGCGAGCTCAGTCTCCTGGCTGGCGGTGTTCCCTGCCCTCCTTTCTCGCATGCCGGCAAGCAACTGGGCAAGGATGACGAGCGTGACCTGTTCCCGCGCATGCTTGACCTCGTAGATGAACTTCTGCCGCATGCGGTCATGATCGAAAATGTTCGCGGAATCAAGGACGACAAGTTCGAGGAGTATCGAACCTGGGTCGAAGCCCGCCTGCAAGGCGGCGATGCGATTGATCCCCTGACCGGTGTTGAGAAAACCTACAAGGGCGCCGGTTACAAGGTGTGTGGATGGCGGGTCCTGGAAGCGAGTACGTTCGGCGTTCCCCAGCTGCGCCCGCGCGCAATTCTCGTGGCAATCCATAAGGATGTCCTGGGCGGCCAAGAATTCCAGTGGCCTGCCCCGCAAAAGGAGATCCGGACCGTCCGGGACGAGCTGGACGAGACGATGGCAGCCAGGTACCAGCCCTTCCTGAAGCAGGGCGGGGAGAGCAGGCGCAAGGCTGAGGAGGCCCTCAAGCGCTGGCGGAGCAAGAGCGGCGGCATCGCGCCTACCCTCGTCGGCGGTTCGAAGAAGCACGGGGGTGCGGATCTGGGGCCCAGCCGCGCCAAGGCGGCGTGGAGGCACCTAGGCGTCGACGCTCTGGGCGTCGCCAACTCGCCCGCGGAGTGCGAAAAGAAGCAGAGCGAAGACCGTGACCTGTTCCGGCCTGACGGCCCGATGCTCACCGTCCAGCAAGCCGCGATCATTCAGGGCTTTCCACCGGAGTGGGACTTCGAAGGCGACTCGGAGCGGGAGAAGACTCCGGGCAAGACGGCTCAGTACCGGCAGGTCGGGAATGCCTTTCCGCCGCCCGTGGCACAGGCGGTTGGCGAAGCGATCGCGAAGGTTCTCCGTGCAGCCGGGCCGATGACTATCGGCGAGCCGGAGGACGGCATCTAGCCTTCCGCCGTCCGGGAG
>NZ_JBSGZP010000385.1:0-7081 GCF_053611065.1 Streptomyces sp. NPDC054840 | reverse complement strand
GGGCGGATGTTGCGCGCGCCCTGCCCGACCCGCAGGTCGGCGACCTCCTCCAGGCCCTCTCCGCCGACTGAGACGGCTCCCGTCACCCCGCCTCGCGGCCAGGGAGCGGCGGGATGTCCCGGCGATGGGCGTCCGGGCAGGGCCCCATCGCCGGGGAAGCGCCACGCGGGAGGCGCGGGGGAGGCGCGGGATGCGGGGGAGGCGACCAGCGCGGCAGACATGTGACGCGGCGTCGCCATGGCGGTCACGAAACCGGGGGCCCTTCGACGTCGACGAGGCCGGCGGTCGGCCGCGCGCCGGAGCCCTGTGCACCCGGAGCAGTTCGGCCGCGGCCGGCGAGCGGGCCGTGTCCGCCGATGCGGGCGCCGGCGGCGGTCCTTACCGTGGAACGTATGCGGCTCCTGCTGACCTCGGACACCCACCTCCCCACCCGCGCCTCGTCGCTGCCGGACGATCTCATGGCCGCCGTCGACGACGCCGACACCGTCATCCACGCCGGGGACTGGATCGATGAGGCCACGCTCGACCTACTGGAATCCAGGTCCCGCCGGCTGATCGGCGTGTACGGCAACAACGACGGCCCCAGGCTGCGCCGCAGACTTCCTGAGGTCGCCTACGCCGAGCTGGAAGGAGTGCGCTTCGGGGTCGTGCACGAGACGGGAGCGGCCGCCGGCCGAGAGCGGCGCTGCGCCGCACGGTTCCCGGAGCTGGACGTCCTGGTCTTCGGCCACAGCCACATCCCGTGGGACACCACGTCGGGGAGACTGCGCCTGCTCAACCCGGGCTCGCCCACCGACCGAAGGCGCCAGCCCTTCTGTTCGTTCATGACGCTCACCGTTGCGGACGGGCGGCTGTACGACGTCACGCTCCACTCTCTGCCACCACGGCGCTGACTTCTCGCAGGGGGCCGGCGGCCGTCCCGTCTGCCCGCGGTCGTCCCGGCCCCGACGGTCACCCGTGCACCCGGCGCGCCACCAGACGGTTGAAGGCCCGCGCATCAATGACGGCGGCACCGCCGGGGTCGTTGTTGAAGTAGGCGTAGACATCCGCGTCCCGGGGCCACGCGTCCGCGATGCGGTCTGCCCAACTGCGCAGAGCCGTGGGCCCGTAGCGGGGCCAGGGTCTGGCTCGGCCCTCGTGGAAGCGAACGTAGGCCCAGTCCGCTGTCCGCCACAGCGGGGTGAGGGGCCGGGAACCGCGGTCGGCCCAGCACAGGGCCGCGCCGCGGTCCACCAGCACCGCGCGCACCTCATCGGTCCACCACGACACGTGGCGCGGCTCGACGGCGATCCGCGCGCCGGCGGGGAAACAGGCCAGGCAGGTGTCCAGGGCGGCCGCATCGGCCCGCAGCGTCGGTGGTAGCTGGAGGAGGATCGGGCCCAGGCGGTCACCCAGGGAAGCGGCGTGTGTCATGAGCCGTCGCACCGGTTCCGCGGGCTCGCGCAGCCGTTTGACATGGGTCAGGAAGCGGCTCGCCTTGACGGCCATGACGAATCCGGGTGGAGTGCGGGCCCTCCACTGCGCGAACGTCTCGGGCGTGGGCAGCCGGTAGAAGGCGTTGTTGACCTCCACCGTGGGAAAGTGCTGCGTGTACTCCTCCAGCCAGAGCCGCTGCGGCCGGTCCGGCGGGTAGAAGACGCCCGACCAGTCCCGGTACTGCCATCCCGACGTGCCGACGAAGACGGTCATACGGTGCGCCTGCCCGGGGCCGGGCCGGCCATACCACCACCTGCGATCGAGCACCCGCGCCCAGGGCCAGACCTCCGCGCGGGGCAGACCTCCGCGCGGGGCAGGCATGAGCGGGCAGGCACGAGCGGGGGCCCCGCCGCCGTGCCTCGGTCGGCAGTCCGCCCATTCCTGCCGCAGATGGGGAGCCCCGCTGGTGCCCACCATGGGTCACCGCGGCATGGACGGTCGGTATGGGGGAAGACGCCCACTGATCGTGCACATGCCCCGGCCTGCCTGTGCGAGTGGCCGTCACAAGGAGGGCCGGCAGGGTCAGCAAGGAACGGTGGCACCGATGGAATCACGAGAGCCGGGAGAACCGAGGACTCGCCGCGGCGAGACGTTCGACGACCCGGAGAGTCGCGCAACGCCGTGGCAGGATCTCAGAAGGGTCCTCGATCAGATGGTCGATCTCCTCGACGCCGGCGCTGCCACGGCCGGCGGGCCCTGGGAAGACCGCGGCGGCCACGGCCCGTGAGCCTTCCGGAGACCGTCGGCCCCGCACAGGGCGCCGTGCCGGCACAGGACGGCTTCGATGCCCTCGGCCCAAGGCCGACGCGACCGCGCTTGACGATCCCCTCTCCGGGTAGCGGCAGGAAGAAGATCCGAGAATCGCGCAGATACCGCGCGGATACACACCCGGAGGCTCCTCATGATCGCGCGCGCGTCGAACGTGGGGAACGCATCGAGACCTGCGACGAACGCGCGGACCGGCTGTGGCTGGAACTGATGCATGAAGTGCGGGTGGTCCTGACAGCGGTCCAGTTGTTCTTGGCGTTCCTGCTCGCGGTCGCGTTCACTCCGGCTTTCGCACGCCTCACAGGCTTCGACCGATTGCTCTACCTCGTGTGCGTCCTGTGTGGCGCGGGAGCGATGGCGGCGCTGACCGGTCCGGTGGCCCTGCACCGCCTAGTGCGGTGGCCGGGAAGGTTTGCCGGGTTGCGGCGTCCGGTGTGGTGCATCGCAAGGCGGAGGGCCGCGGCTCGTACTGGACGTACTCGCGCGGTCCGACAACGCGGCGAGGTGCCGTGCCGGGCGTCGTGACCCGGTGAACCTTTCCGGTCACAGCACTAGTGACCGGCAGAGGGGTCAAACCCGAGACAGCCCTGTGGGGGTCCCGCCTCTTGTCGGTGGGGCTGACGCTCCTGCTGGTGATGACCGGCCTCGGCCTGCTGATCGTGCTGCGCCAGATCACCGGCCCCCTGACCGCTCTGCTCCTCGATGCCACCCTCGCCCTGTGGTGCGCCGGGTGCTGGATCCTTCCTGCGCTGGTCCTGCGTCACTCGCCCGCGCCCGCGCCCGCCCCGCACCTCGAACCGAGTCCCCGCAGCCGCCCCACGCGAGGCCTGAGCGGCGGTTTCACCGGCCTTCAAGGGGCAGACTAGTCCGGGCGGAACTGAAGTGCCGCCCCTGCGCGGCCGGCTCGACTGCGGGCAGCTGCGACTCCCGGCGCCTACGGGCTCATGGGGGTCAGGCATGTGGTACCTCGGTCTGGGCATACGCCTCTTGTACGAGGAGGCACGCCATGACCGGCACCAACGGGACGACTACGACGACGGCGGACTCGGGCTCGGACCTTCTGGAGGCGAATCCCGATGAGACCCATGTCGTCCATGTCTGCGGGGAAATGGACCTCGATCACGTGGAGACCCTCCGGTCGGAGCTGATGGCGGCCATGGACGGGGCACCACCCGGAGGCGTGCTGGTCGTCGACCTCCTGCGTTCCTCCTTCTGTGACTCCTCCGGTCTGGGCGTGCTTCTGGAAGTACGGCGGCGGGCCCGGGAATCGGGGCGGGTACTGCGGCTGACGGCACTCAGCCACCAGATGGTGCGCCTACTGGAGCTCTCCGGATCGGCGGACCTGTTCGAGGTGGCGGCGCCTGACATCCGGCCGCTTCCGAGGCTGTGAGGGGACATGGAGAGCGGGTCGGACGCGCTGGGCGGCGGACGGTCGAGAGCCCCGGACGGAGGAACTCCTGGAGATCGCCTTCGACGTCGCACACGACTACAGGCGCTGGCGGCCACTGCTGCTACGAGGGCACGGCGAGAGTAGTTGGATCCAGCTCTTCCGAACGGGCGACGTGGGGGTGTGGGTCCTTGCCTGGAACGTGCTGCCCCCCGGTTCCGCCTTCCTCGACCACGAACAGGTTCGAGGAGCCGTGTGCGTGGCGAGGAGCGCGCTGCACCACGAGCGGGCACGACTCGGCAGCACGCCGCACCTGGAGGAGGTGGGCGCGGGGCGGGGCTTCTGCTTCGACGAGACGTTCTTCCACCGCGTGCAGGCCGTGCCCGAGGCCGGCCCGACCGTTTCCGGCCACGTCTTCGCACTCGCCGATCCCGCCATGGGCGACGGTCAGGTCGGCAGTCGTCCGGCGCTGAGCCTCGGCCTGCCCTGACGTCCCCGTCCGTGCCGGACGGGGAGCCGGCAACCAGGAGAACCGTGGGAGCCGCCTGGTGGCCTAACCCCGCGCGCCCGGTGCCCGGTCCCTGCCCAGAGTGAGTCCCACACGACGCGACGGCGCCGGCCCCTCCCCTCCCGGGGGTGGCACCGGCCCGCCGGAACCGAGGGAAGGCAAGGCACAGCATGAACAGCGCGGCACAGGTCGACCTGACGGACAAGCAGGCTCTGGTCACCGGCGGGGCCCGGGGTCTGGGCGCGGCCATCGCGCGGCGGCTCGCAGCAGCCGGCGCCTCCGTCCTGGTCGCCGACGTACGCAAGGACCTCGCTCAGGAGCTCTGCGCGGACCTCGTCGTGGCGGGCGGCCGTGCCCGCTTCGTCGAGATGGACGTGTGCGACCCCGACGCTGTGGCGGCCGTCCTCGGAGACGTCGAGGCGGACGGTGGTCGGGTGGACGTCCTCGTCAACAACGCGGCCGTCGACGTGTCCAAGTCCGTCGAGCACCTGACCGCGGAGGAGGTCAAGCACGTGGTGACCACCAACCTGCTGGGCCCGATGTACCTGTGCCTGCAGACATACCGGCGCATGGTGGCCGCGGGCGGGGGCCACATCGTCAACATCCTCTCCACCGCCGCCAACCGGACCTGGACGGAAGCGGGCCCCTACGCGGCGAGCAAGTCCGGTCTGCGGGCGTTCACCCACACCCTGTTCAAGGAGGCACAGCGGGACTGCACCGGGATCGGTGTCACCGGGATCATCGCCGGCGGAATGGAGACCGCCTTCATCATGGACCGGTTCCCGGAGGCCGACACCGCTCTGCTCCAGAGTCCGGAGATCGTCGCCGACACGGTCATGTACGCGCTGTCCGTGCCCGCCGGGAGCGTGGTCGGGGAACTGGTCGTGGTGCCCCGTCGCGAACCCTCCTGGCCCTGACGGGAGGCTCGACCATGATCAGTCCTCTGGACTTTTCCCCCACCACGGCGGTGGTCACCGGTTCCGACTCGGGAATCGGCCGCGCCGTCGCCGTGCATCTGGCCACGGCCGGACTGGACGTCGGCATCACCTGGCACGAGGACGAGGAGGGCGCCGAGCGCACGGCCCACGAGGTGAGGGCCCGCGGTCGGCGCGCCGTGCTCGCCCGGCTCGACCTCACCGACCTTCCCGACGCCGCCGACGTCATCGACCAGCTCGCCGAGGGACTCGGGCGCATCGACGTGCTCGTGAACAACGCGGGCACCGGAACCGCCACCCCCTTCCTGGACCTGGACCTGGCCACCGTTCGCCAGGTCCTCGACGTCGACCTCGTGGGGCCGCTGTTGTGCGGTCAACGGGCTGCCCGGCACATGATCCGACAGGGCACCGGCGGCCGGATCGTCAACGTCACCTCCGTCCACGAGCACCAGCCGCGCGTCGGCGCCGGCCCCTACTGCGCCGCCAAGGGCGGATTGGGTCTCCTCACGCAGGTGATGGCACTCGAACTCGCCGCGTACGGAATCACCGTGAATGCCGTGGCCCCGGGAGAGATCGCCACCCCCATGACCGGCCAGGAGGACGAGGACGTGCGCACCGAGTCCCGGCCGGGGATTCCCGCAGGCCGGCCGGGCGACGCCCACGAGGTCGCCGCCGTCATCGCCTTCCTGGCCGGACCCTCGGCTTCCTACGTCACCGGCGCATCCTGGGTGGTGGACGGCGGCATGCTGCGGATGGGACCGATGGCCGGGTCGCACATGGACCACGACGGGTGGCGCCGGCCCTGAGCGCCGACCCACCCGGCGCCCTCCCCGGCGACGCGCCGAGGAAGGCCCGGAAGCACGGCGGGCCCCGAGCGGGTGCCCGCCGACCCGGCGACCGACCCAGGTGCGCAACGGCTGTTGACGCCGTCGTGGCCGTCGGTGCGATCCTCGTCGAACCAGTGGTGGCTCGTGGCCAGGTACCACGACCGGACGGCTGAACCCGCCGCCCCCGCCGGCCCGGTCGACACGGGTTCGTGGCAGCCGGCTGCTAGCTTCGCCCGGGTAGCAGCGGACCGACGGCGGAAGGACCACCCGGTGGGCGGCGCGGGAAGCACGTACCAGAGCGTCGGACAGCGCGCTCACATCGGTTCGTTCGCCTCCGGCGGAGGCCAGGGCATCACCACGGCGGCCGTGGACCCAGTCACGGGGGCGCTGACCGTACTGAGCGTCGTCGACGGTGCCGGGGACTCCTCGTGCCTGGCCCTGTCCGTCGACCGACAGGTGCTCTACGCCGCCGGGGGGACCGATCACGGGCTGGCGGCCGCTTACCGGATCACCGCCGACGGTCTGGCCCCGCTCGGACGGCCCGTCCCCGTCGACGGCCTCGGGCCGGCGTACGTGAGCGTCGTCGGGGACCGGCTGCTGATCGCCAACTACGCGTCGGGCACCGTGAGCGGTCTCCGTATCGCGCGCGACGGCCGGCTGGAGGGCCCCGCCGTCGTCCTCGGCCACCGCGGCAGCGGGCCCGACCCCGAACGGCAGGCCGGCCCGCACGCCCACCACGTGACGCCGGATCCGAGCGGCCGCTGGGTGCTCAGCGTGGACCTTGGCACCGACTCGGTACGCGTGTGCGTGCCCGATCCGGCCGGCGGGCCTCTCCGCGTACGTGCCGAGACGCCGCTGCGTGCCGGGAGCGGTCCCCGGGAGGTGGTTTTCCACCCTCGCGGGGACGTGGCGTACGTGGTCCACGAGCTGGAACCGCAGTTGACCGTCTGCCGGTGGGACGCCACCTCCGGGCGCCTGTACCCCACCGGTGAGGTCGCGCTGGGCTCGGGCGACGACGCGGCGGACGCGAGGGAGTACCCGTCGGTCGCGCTCGTCTCGGGGGACGGCCGCTTCGTCTGGGCGGCGATCCGGGGCAGCAACCTCATCACCACCCTGTCGCTGTCCGACGGCGCCGAAAAGCCCCGGATCACGGATGTCGCGAACTGCGGCGGTCAATGGC
>NZ_JBSGZP010000384.1:0-7143 GCF_053611065.1 Streptomyces sp. NPDC054840 | reverse complement strand
GGGCGCCGTCCGCGGCGCGCTGACCCGCGGGGCGGGGCGGGCGCGGGGGGGGCGCGGGGCCGCAGGATACGCCGTCGGGTCCCCCGGGGGCGCGCCCCGCGCCCCGCGCCCGCCACGACATCGTGCGGATAGTGCACGCCCACCAGGACCCGCAGCAGGGCGGCGGCCGCGGCCACCGGCAGCGCCAGGGCCGCGAGCCGGGGGCGTACGAGGGTCACCCCGACCGCCAGCGCAGCGGCGAGGGTGGCGTGGTTGCTCGGGAACGACCAGTCGCCCGGTGCGGGACACGGCGCGACCGCCAGAGCCCCGGCCACGGCCCGGCACGGCCGTTCCTCGTCGACCAGGAGTTTCAGCGCCTCGCTGAGCGAGTAGGCGACCACGGTCCCGGCGGCCACCAGGGCCACCGCGGCCAGACCCGGCACGTCACGGCGCCGCAGGGCGGACAGGCCGGCCCGGACCAGCAGCAGGGCCAGGAGCAACAGGGTGCCTTCGCTCGCCGCCTCCAGCGCCGTCCCGGCCCAGGCCGGCCAGTCGCCCGCCACGCTCCGGGCGAGCGACCGGTAGGCCGTCGCCGAGACGCCCCGCGTGACGTGTACCGGCTCGTTCGTGCCCAGTGCGCCGCCCGGCGCCGCCCAGGTGACGGCCGCGGTGGCCGCCCCCGCCGTGGCAGCGGCGAGCGCCGGCCGTCGGGCCCATCCGTATCGGGTGTTCGATTCCATGGGGCGACCGTAGGAACGCCGGGGCCCGTCCGCCCCGGCCGAACGGCTGCCCCGGACCCCGCCGAACGTCAGGGTTGCGACGTCCGCCGTTCCGTGCGGGGGAGCGTGTGACGGTCCCGGCGCGGGCGCTCCGGACGCTGCCGGGCAGGTTCGGGGGCAGGATGAGAGGAAGCCGTGCGCCTCGGACCGCCCCGGGCGGGTGGTGGCGGGCGGCGCCGGGCCGACGATGCCGGAAGGAGCGTCGCCGATGGGAACGATTGACGGGTCGGGAACCGGTGGGCTCAGGCCCGGCGTGGCCGGGGTCACCCCGCCGAGCGGATTGCTCGACGTCCTGAACGTCGCGGCGGTCGTCCTCGACTCCGAAGGGCGGGTCGCCCTGTGGAGCCCACAGGCCGAGCAGTTGTTCGGATGGACGGCCGGGGAGGCACTGGGCCAGCCCGCCGCCCGGCTGCTGGCCGCCAAGGAGCACGTAGGCCTGGTCACGGAGCTGTTCGCACGCGTCATGGGCGGCGCGGGCGACTGGGCCGGCGCCTTCCCGGTGCGCCGCAGGGACGGCACCACGCGCCTGGTGGAGTTCCGCAACATGCGGCTGCTCGACGAGCACGGCGACATGTACGCCCTGGGCATCGCGACCGACCGCACCCGGCTGCGCCAGCTGGAGCGCGACCTCGCCCTGTCCGCGCGCCTGGTGGCCCAGTCCCCGATCGGCCTCGCCGTCCTGGACACCGAGCTGCGGTACGTGCTCGTCAACCCGACACTGGAGCGGATCAACGGACTGCCCGCCGAACAGCACATCGGCCGGGGCGTCCGCGAGGCACTGGCCTTCCTCGACGACGCCGAGGCCGCCGAGTCGGCGATGCGCCAGGTGCTGGCCACCGGAACGCCGCTGCTCGAACAGTTCACGGCCGGCCGTGCCCACGGCGGAGCCCGTACCGAACACGCCTGGTCGGTGTCGTACTACCGGCTGGAGGACGCCACCGGCCGGGTCCTCGGCCTCGCCACCTCCGTGGTGGACGTCACCCAGAGTCACCAGGCCGCTCTGGAGATCGCCCGCAGCCGCCGCCGCCTCGCCCTCATCGCGGACGCCACCGTGCGCATCGGCACCACCCTCGACCTCGACCAGACCGCCCGCGAGCTCGCCGACGTCGTCGTACCCGAGCTCGCCGACATCGCCGCCGTCGACATCCTCGACTCCGTACTGGAGGGCCGGCCGACCCTGCGGTCCTCAGCCCACGAGCCCGCGGTGTTCCGCGCCCTGGCCCTCGCGGCCGCCTACCCCAGCGACGCCGTACGCGCCGCCGACCCGCCCGGCGACATCGCCCGCTACGCCGCCGACCGGCTGGTCACCCAGTCCGTGACGACCGGCCACGCGGTGCTCGTCGCCCACGTACAGGCCCAGGACATCTCGCGCATCGCCCGCGACAGTACCGCCGCCAACCTCCTGAGCCGCGCCGGACTGCGCTCCTACCTGGCCGTACCGCTCATCGCACGCGGCGAGGTCCTCGGCGCCCTCGACCTCAAACGCACCCGCAACCCGCTGCCGTTCAACGACGACGACATCGTGCTGGCCGGCGAACTCGCCGCCCGCGCCGCCGTGTGCATCGACAACGCCCGCTGGTACCGCAACGCCCACCACACCGCCCTCGCCCTCCAGCACCACCTGCTGCCCCACCACCCGCCGCCCACCCCGGGCCTGGAAGTCGCCTACCGCTACCGGCCGGCCGCGGCCAGCAGCGAGATCGGGGGCGACTGGTTCGACGCCATCGCCGGACCGCACGACACCACCGTCCTCGTGGTCGGGGACGTCATGGGCAGCGGCATCAACGCCGCCGCCAGCATGGGGCAGCTGCGTACGGCGACCCGCACCCTCGCCGAACTCGCGCTCGACCCGCCCCAGGTGCTCCACCAGCTGGACCACACCACCGCCGCGCTGGAGGAGACCATCGCCACGTGCGTCTACGCCGTCTACGACCCGCACGCCGCCGAGTGCCGGGTCGCCCTCGCCGGACATCTGCCCCCCGTCCTGATCCGCGCCGGCCAGCAGCCCAGACTCCTGGACCTGCCCACCGGCGCACCGCTCGGCGTGGGCGGCATCCCCTTCGAGTCGACGGCCATCGCCATGGACCCCGGAGACCAACTCGTCCTCTACACCGACGGCCTGGTCGAAACCCGCGACCAGCCCATCGACGAACGCCTCGACCTCCTGCTGACCCTTCTCGCCGACACCGGACGTCCACTGGAGGAGACCTGCGACCGTCTCCTGGACTCCCTGCGCCGCACGGACGACCACGACGACGTCGCCTTGGTCATCGCCCGCGCCCGGACCCTCCCGACAGACTCGGCCTGAGGGCTGTCCCGTACGGACGTCCCGCCGACCGGTGGCCGAGCGGGGGGACGGGGCCGTGTCGGGACCTGCCGGTCCGGCCGACTGTTATCGTCCGAGGTATGCCCGAGCTCATAGCCCCCAGCACTCACCTGCACACTTCCTGGCTCGCCGCGCGGAGGGAATGGGGACTCGACGACGCCCACATGGACGGCGGCGGGCTCGGCTCCGACGACGAGGTGGACACCCCGGAGGGCTTCGCGGCCTGGGTGGAACGACTGCGCCGCTGCTCGGACCGCACCCTGCCGGTCGACCACGGCCGGGTCCACGCGACGTACTGGTGGATCGCCGAGGGTGACACGTACCTGGGCGCGATCGACCTGCGGCACTACCTGAACGGCTTCCTTCTCGACGCGGGCGGCCACATCGGCTACAGCGTCAGGCCTTCGGCACGTCGCCGGGGCCTGGCCACGTGGGCCCTGGGGGCCGTCCTGCACGAGGCGCGCGTCCTGGGCATGGACCGGGTCCTGCTGACCTGCGACCCGGACAACGAGGCGTCGGTCCGCACGATCGAGGGCAACGGCGGCGTGCTGGAGGACGTCCGCGAAACCCTGATCGGACCCAAGCGGCGCTACTGGATCGATCTCTAGGCCGACGGGCCCAAGGGCTGTCCCGTCATCCCCGGCGGGCGCACGACGACGGCTACGGCACCTCGCCGCGTTGTCGGAGCACCCAAATACGACCGGCCCGCCGGAATCCTTCCGGCTCTGCTGGAACGCGCGGGACTCCGGGACGTCGTCCAGCACCGGCCCACCGTCGACGAGGCACTGACCGTGGCCGACGCGGACTTCGCGGCCGGCCGCGCGTGGTCGGCCGGGCGGGCCGGGCCGCCCCTGGTGATCACGACAGCGCTCGCGGCCTGATCCGGTGAGCGCGTCATGGCCGTGGCCGCCATGGAACCGGTCGCCGAGGACGAGAAGGGAACGCACTTCAGGGTCACTCGCCGGGACAGCCCTCGGGAGCCACGGTGTTACGGTCGTGCCATGTCGTCCAAGGCCGAAATAAACGTGGTGACCGCCGAGTTCTTCGGCGCCTTCGACAACCGCGGTGGCAAGCTCGCCGACCTGGACCGGATCCGGCGGCTGGTCCTGCCGGGCGGAGTGATCACCATGACCGGCCCGCGGTTCACGGTCTACACCGTGGACGAGTTCATCGAGCCGCGCCGCCTGTTGCTGGCCGCCGACGGGCGCCTGGCCGAGTTCTCCGAGTGGGAGACATCCGAACGGACCGAGATCGTGGGCGACATCGCGTCGCGGTTCGGCGAGTACCGCAAGTCCGGGACCCTGGACGGCAAGCCGTTCGAGGGGTCCGGGACCAAGACCATCCAGTTCGTCCGCACCGCGGACGGCTGGCGGATCGCCGCCTTCGCCTGGTACGACCAGCCCTGATCACGGCCGCCCGCCCCGCCCTCAGGCAGGGACGCACGGAGCGAGCGCGGTGCGGAGTCGGCCGAGCCGGGCGGCGGCCGAGCCACGCACCCCGGGATGGCCCGCGCAGAAGCGCAGCCACGCGCCGGCCGCCCGGGGCAGGCGGATTCTGCGGACACGATCGGGCGAGGAGCTGGAAGGGGAGCCTGCCGGGGCCACATCTCCTTCATCGTCACGAGCAGTTCGCGGACCGCGCCCGCATCGAGATCCGGTACGGCCGACGGCGTCACCTCGAACAGGACCGCGCGCAGGGCCGGCAGCCGCGGCAGGACCCGGCCGGCGAGCGCGAGCAGGTCGTCGTCGGGGAGTCCGGAGTGGGCGTCCAGCCAGTACCCGCGGTACTCGAAGCCGCCCGCCAGGTGCACCTCCCACACCCGGTCGAGGGGCAGGCCGGCCAGCAGATCGCCCACGCTGCCGCGGCCGTTGCGTTCGTTGGCCAGGACGTTGTGCAGGTCCAGGAGCAGACCGCAGCCGCTCGCCTCGGCGACCCGCCGGACGAACGCGCCGTCGGACAGGTCACCGGGCCGCCGCTGGAGGTAGTTCGCGCCGATCTCCACGGCAAGGGGCACCGGAAGCCCATCGGCCATGGCGCGGACCGACCGGGCGGCCGCGTGGACCCCCGCCGCCGTCTGACAGGGCGGCAGCATGAACCCGGTGTGGAACCAACCCGTCCGATCAGCCACCCGGTTGAAGGCCAAGTGCTCGCTGACCCACGGCGCGTCCAGTCTCCCGGCAAGCTCGCCGAAGAGTTCCCGGTGTCGCGGGTCGGGCAGGCCGCAGCCGCCGACCGGATTGCCGACCCCGTGCGACAGCCGCGCTCCGGGCAGATCCGAAAGCCGTCCCAGCACGTCCTCGTCGACCTGGATCCCGCCATCGCCCCGTAAGCGCCACAGGCTCTGCGGTTCGATCTCGACGACGTCGAGCAGGTCGGCAACCTCAGGGAGCATTTTGTCGAGACCGGGTACGTACGTGAGCCCGACCCCTAGCCTCGTCATGGCATGTTCTCGATCAGCCGACCGACGAACCGGCGACCACTGGCCGGACCTCGCCCGCAGGATTCACCACGAAGTCGCGGGCGATGGTGATGCGGAGGTCCCGCCCCGAGTGACCAGCACGCGGCCACGTCTCAAGCCCACACCACTTTGACCACGGCGCGGCCTGCCGCGGCCGCCCGCCCATAGAACTCTTGGAGGTTCCGGTGATGTTCGAGGTGTTCCTGCCTGGGCCGGCCGAGAGCACTGAACCTGGCACCGACAACGTTCCACAGCTCGTCGAAAGAGACAGTCGTAAGGAAACGCGCGGCCTGTGACACACCAGGCGGCTCCAGAAGTATCAGTGGGGGACCGGAGGGATCAGCATCAGCGCTGTGGGGCACGGGGCGTCCGCCGTAGATCGGCAGTGTCCAGGGCTCGTCGGCGTCCGTGTAGAGGGCATCGGCCGCGGCATAGAGGTCGTTGACAGCGTCCCAGCCCTTATTGATCGACCAGGCGAAGCCCGCTGCGTACTCGGCGATGTGGTCTTCCCAAGCTTCGGACATGAACGCAGCGAGCCAGGTGTGGTCGTCCCGGATCTCGGATTCAGTCACGGCGCGAAAGTGCAGGTACATGCTCACTACGACGAGTCCCTCAGCTCGGCGGCCCCTCTGTGGGGCCGAACGGACAGAACCTACTTGAGGGCACTGACAGCCATGTGTGGTCGATATCGACTCGCGCCATCCGGCAGGACTTTCGATACACGGCCTGGCCGCCTCGTCAGAGAGAGCGGCGGGGCATGGAGCCGGTACGCCGTAAGCGACCACGCAAGGTCACCGGCAGGCTGGGCTCCCCAGGGCACGGGTGGGGATGGCCGGGTCTGAATTCGTAGGCCGAGCAGCGAGTTGGTAGCGGGGCTGGTGGTTGCGCTGGTGCTTCTGGCCCAGATGGTAGGTCCAGTAGCGGTCGAAGTCGCCGTTGGCGAGCAGTGCGCGGAGTTTCAGGACGGCTTCGGCGCCGGCGCTCCGCCCGGCCGTCGACGCGTTCGTCCGACAAATTCGCTACCCGGTGGTCGGAGCGCCGTGATACACAACCGACGTGCAAAACATCTTGGAGTTCCCCGAGGTCCTGCGGCTGATCGAAGACCGCTCGGCCGCGTTCCGCGCCGCGATCGCGTCCGCCCCCGACCTTGACGTGCAAGTCCCGACCTGTCCGGACTGGACGCTGCGCGAACTCGCGCAGCACCTCGGCGACGGCCGCCGCCGCCAGGCCGCCATCGTCGCGGCGGGCCCGGGCGCTGAGCCCCCGGCGAGGACGGACCCGAAGGGCGCCCCGACCGCGCCCCGCGACCCCGAAGCCCTGGACGCCTGGCTCGCCGAGTCGACCGAGCTCATGCTCGACGCGATGCGCGAGGCCGGCCCGGACCGCGGCTGCTGGACGTGGTGGGGCCGCTCGCAGGCCCCGGAGACCAGCGGAGCCGTGGCCCGGCACCAGATCCAGGAGATCGCCGTCCACACCTACGACGCCCAGCTCACCCAGGGCGCCGCACAGCCGCTGCCGACGGACGTCGCGGTCGATGGCGTCGACGAGTTCCTGATGACCGTCTCGGCGACGACCGTCCCCTGGCCGTTCAAGCCGGCGAC
>NZ_JBSGZP010000383.1:0-7150 GCF_053611065.1 Streptomyces sp. NPDC054840 | reverse complement strand
GCTGCGGCCGCGGCTGCGCCCGGAGTGCGTTGGGGCTGCTCCGGGCGCAGGCGGTGGTCAGGCGTGGGCCGGTGTCGTGGCGGTGATCATCTCGGCCAGGACGGTGCGACGGTCCTCGCGCGGCCGGGGACGCAAGGGGCGGGCCAGGCGTGTGCTGTCGTAATGCCAGCGGTGGTCGAGGTCCTGCGGTACCGCGTCGGTCTCGCGGAGGTCCGCTCGGGTGCCGAGCAGTTCCGTGAGGTCGTGGGCGAGGTCGTGCCAGGAGACGTGGCCGCTGCACGCGTTGGCGACTCCGTGCACGGGCCGGTCCAGGCATTCGGCCACCGTGCGGGCCAGGGCCGCAGCGTGCACCCAGGCGGTTCCGTACCAGGCGTGCCCGCCGGTCCCGGGGCGGGGCAGTTCGATAGGCCGGCCCTGCTCGGCGGCCTGGTAGAGCGTGCCGAGTGCGCCCCAGCGCAGCTGTTCGCGGAGCCGGTCGTGGGCGCCCCAGACGATCGGTGACCGTACGGAGCTGGCGCCGCCGCGCCCTTCGGTCCCGGCTGCGCGCAACAGGATGGCCTCGCAGTCGAGTTTGGCCTTTCCGTACGGGCTGACGGGCTCGTGGGGCGCCGACTCCTCGGCGACCCGGGCCGTCGCGGGATGCCCGTAGGCGTCGACGCTGCTGACGAAGACGAAGGGGCCGCGCCGCCACGCGTCGACCATCGTCTCCATTGCCGCCAGGTCCACGTCGTGCCGGGTGAAGGTGCAGGCGGCGTGGACGACCGCGTCCGCCTGCGCGACGGCGTCCCGCAGCCCGGCCAGGTCGGTGAGGTCGCCCTCGATCACGTCGACGCCGTCGGTGGCGATCAGGTGGGCGGACTCGGGCCGGGCCAGCGCCAGCACGGGGCGTCCCCGGGCGGCGAGTTCACGCACCACGAACGCGCCGACGCCGCCCGTCGCGCCCGTGACCAGCACGGTGCCGGGGCGGACGTCCCGGGAGCGGGGGGCGGGCCGGCTCGCGGCTTTCGCGACGCTTTGCCGTGTCGCCCGTTCATCGAGGAGCGCGGTCAGCGCCCGCGGGGTGCGGGCCTGGAGTACATCGAGTCCCGTGAGGGGCAGTCCGAGGTCCGTGCGCAGCCGTTCGGCGAGCTGTACGGCCTTCAGGGAGTGACCGCCGAGGGCGAAGAAGTCCCCGTCCGGCGACGGGAGGAGGCCGAGCACCGCGGCGAACGCCTCGGTGACCGCCCGGGCCCGTGCGCCGGACCCGGCGTCGGGCGTCGAGGGCCGCCCGGGCAGCCGGGCGTGGTCCGCCGGCCCGGCGGCCGTGCGCGGCAGCGCGTCGAGCAGGGTGACCGCCGCGGGTACGGCCTCGGGTGCGAGCGTGCGGCGCAGCAGACCGAGGAGTTCGTGGCCGGACGGGCCGGTGCTGTCCTTCAGGACGGCGTAGGCCACGGTCGGCCCCTGCTCGGGCCGGACCACCGTGGCGTCGGCGACCATCGGGTGGGCACAGAGGGCCTCCGCGGCCGGGTGACGGTCACGGGCCGGGGGACTCTCGCCCGCGGAGGTGTCGTTCGGCCTTGCCGGAGGCAGCGGGGCCAGGGGGAGTTCCGGGTCGGCGGCCACCGCGTGGAGCAGGGCCGCGTAGTCCCGTACGGCCGCCTCCGCCGCGGTGTCGTCCAGGGCGTGGGCGTCGTACTGCACAAGGGCCCGGGGCCGTGCGGGGTCGCCCAGGTCCAGCCCGTAGGAGAGGCTGAACTTCGCGCCGTCGGAGGGGAGGTCGACGTACTCGGCCGACGTACCCGGCAGCCGCAGCACCGTCGGCTCGCCGAGGACGTCGGAGGTGACGCGGACCAGTGCGGTGCCGTCGGCGCCGCGTGCCCCGGTGCCGAGGCGTTCGAGGACGAGGTCGAAGGGGATGTGCCGGTGCCGCTGGGCTTCGAGGAGCGCGTCACCCACGCGGCGCAGCAGCTGGGTGAAGGACGGGGCGCCGGAGAGGTCCACCCGTACGGGCAGGGTGTTGACGCAGAGGCCGACCAGGCCGCGCATGGCCGTTCCGCTGCGGTGGGTGCCCGCCACGCCGATGACGAGGTCGTCAGCGCCTGTGAGGCGGTGCAGTGCGGCGAAGGCCGCGGTGAGCGACACCGCGAAGAGCGTGGCCTGCCGCTGTGCGCCCAGTGTCCGCAGGGCGTCGGGCACGGTGGGCGCGAGGGGCACGGTGCGTACGGCCGCCGAGCGCGCGGCGGTGTGCGGCGCGGGCGCCGCCGGCCGGGGCAGGCGCGGAGGTTCGGCCCCGGCCAGCAGCGCGCTCCAGCGCTCCAGTTCCTCCTCGGAGCCGGACAGGTGGTCGTGCTCGCGGCGCGCGTGGTCGGCGTACTGCGGCGCTGCGGTGAGCGCGGGCCGGGGCGTTCCGCCGGTGGCCGCCGCGTAGAGGTCGGCGAGTTCGGCGGCCACGGTGTCCAACGAGGCGCCGTCTACGGCGATGTGGTGGAACGTCAGCAGCAGGATGTGATCCGTCGGACCGTGGCGCAGGACGAGCGCCCGTACGGCGTCGCCGGCCGCGAGGTCGAACGGCCGGGCCGTCTCGCGCCGCAGCAGCTCCGGGGCCTGCGCCTCGTCGGTGTCGACGACGTGCACGGGGACCGTCCGCGGGATCGGGAGCACCTCCTGGCAGGGCTCGCCCCCGTGCTCGGTGTAGCGGGTGCGCAGGATGGCGTGCCGGGCCACCAGGGAGGTGAGGGCGGTGGCGAAGGCGGCCACGTCGAAGGGGCCGCGCACACGGGTGGCGAACGGTACGTGGTAGGAGTCGCCCGTGCCTCCGAGCCGCTCCATCAGCCACATACGGCGCTGCGCGCGGGAGAGGGGAACGCACTCGGACTGCGGTGCGTGGTCTTCCCGGCCGGTGCTCGCGCCGGTGGCGGGTTCGGTGGTCGCCGTGGCGCGGGCGGTACCGGCGCGGGCCCGGCGCAGCAGTTCCCGTTGGAGTCGCTGCCGGCGGTCGGGGGACGCGGAGTCGGCGTCAGTGGACATCGCTGTGCTCCGGGGTGTCGGGGTGGAGGTCCGTGTGGGCGGCGAGGAGGGCTCTTTCGACCAGCGCGGCCTGTGCGGCGACGGTCGGCGCGGCGAAGAAGTCGGCGAGGGATATCTCCACGCCGAGTTCCTCGCGCAGGTCCTCGGTGACGACGAGGGCGAGGAGCGAATGGCCGCCGATGAGGAGGAACTCGGCGTCGGCGTGTGTCACCTCGGTGCCCAGGGCTTGGCTCCACACCTCGGCGACGGCCTGCTCCAGCGGTGTCATGAGCGGCGCCGGCTCGCCGGTGGGCCGGCTTTCGGCGGCGTGTGCGCGGGCGGTGAGTGCGCGCCGGTCGACCTTGCCGGCCGGGGTGAGGGGAAGCCGGTCCAGCACGGTGACCGCGTCGGGTACGAGGTGGGCGGGCAGGACCGCGGTGAGTCGTTCGCGCAGGGCCGTGCCGGGAGGTACGGGGCCGGGCGCGGCGACGACGAACGCGACGAGGCGCGCTTCGGGGGTGCCGGCGCCGTCGACGGTGACGGCGGCGTCGTCGACGTCCGGCTGCTCGCGCAGGGCGTGCTCGACCTCGGCGGGTTCGATGCGGAAGCCGCGGACCTTCACCTGGTCGTCGTTGCGGCCGTGGAATTGCAGGATGCCGTCGGGGCTGAGGGAGACGATGTCGCCCGTGCGGTAGAGCCGCCGACCGACGTCGGGGTGTTCGACGAACCGTTCGGCGGTGAGTTCGGGCAGGCCGGTGTAGCCGTGGGCGAGCCTGCTGCCGCCGATCCACAGCTCGCCCCGGTCCCCGTCGGCCACGGGGTGGCCGTGGGCGTCCAGGACGTGCGCCGTGGCCCCGCAGATGGGCCTGCCGATGGGTATCGGCCCCGCGCAGTCCTGCTCGGTGACCCGGTGGGCGGTGGCGAATGTGGTCGTCTCGGTCGGCCCGTAGCCGTTGACGAGTTCCAGCCAGGGGAAAGCGGTGAGGACCTCGCGGGCCTGCGCGGCGGCCATCGCCTCGCCGCCCACGACGACCGAGCGGAGCTGGGTGAACACGCGGGAGCGGCGCGCGGCGAGCTGGTGGAAGAGGGCCGTGGTGAAGAACGCCACCGTCACGCCGTGCCGTTCGACGTGCCGGGCGAGGTCCTCCAGGGTGGGCCGCTGCTCGGTGCAGACGACGACCGCGGCGCCGTTGGCGAGCGCGGCCCAGACTTCGAACGTCGAGGCGTCGAAGGTCATGGGTGAGTGGAACAGGACGCGGTCGCGGCCGGTGAGGGTGACGTATTCGGGTGCCGTGACCAGCTCTGCGATGGCACGGTGCGGCACCAGGACGCCCTTGGGGCGGCCTGTCGAGCCGGAGGTGAACATGATGAACGCCGGGCTGTCCGGGTCGGACTCGTCGGTCGGCAGGCCGTCCGTGAGCGGCTCCTCGGGCAGGGCGAGGACGGGGCCGGGGAGTGCGGCAGCGTCCAGCAGTTTCGCGTCGCCGACGGTGAGCGTCACTTTCGCGTCGGCGATCATCGCCTCGGTACGTGGCCGGGGCTGGGCGGGATCGAGCGGTACGCAGACGGCTCCGGCCAGCCACAGGCCGAGCTGGGCCACGACCGTGCGGGACGACCGGGCCGTCATCAGCGCCACCCGGTCGCCGCGGGTCACGTCGTGCCGGCGCAGTCGTGCCGCGAGGGCGTGGCCGGCCTGGAGGAGGCGGCCGTAGGTGAGGGTGGTGTCGCCGTCCACGACGGCGAGGGCGTCGGGGGTGCGTGCGGCGTGCCGCGCGACGAGTGCGGGCAGGGCGGTGCCCTTCGCCGGATCGGCGGGCCGCGGACCGGTGGGCTGCGCGTCGGTAGGCTTCGGATCGGCGGGCTTCGGGATGGTGAGTGTCATGTCAGGCTCCTGCCGGCTGCGGGGTCCGGCGCTGGTCGAGGAGGGTGGCGAAGGCGCGCAGGTCGGTGCTGCGCAGCAGTTCGGGAGCGCGCAGGCGTACCCCCGTCTCGCGTTCGACGGTTGCCAGCAGCCGTGCGGCGATGATTGAGGTGCCGCCGGCGTCGGTGAAGTTGTCGCCGAGGGCGGTGCCGGGGCGGCCCAGGAGTTCGCGTACGGTCGCCAGCACGAGCCGTTCGGTGGCGGTGGCCCCGGTGTCGGCGTGCTCGTCCTCGGTGGTGGTCCCGGGCGCCACGGGCGCCGGAACGGCGGCCGCGAGGGCGGGCCGGTCCACCTTGCCGTTGGCGTCGAGCGGGAAGCCGTCGACGATCCGTACGGTGCCGGGGACGGCCTGCTCGGGGAGCCAGGCACGGACCGCGTCGAGGAGCTCCCCGGTGACCGGTTCGGCGCCGTCGGCGAGCCGCAGGTGGGCGACGAGACGGCCGTGGCCGGAGCCGTCGCGCAGCACGGTGACGACGGCGCTGTGTACCCGCGGGTCGTGTTCGAAGGCGGCTTCCACCTCGGCGGGTTCGATGCGCACCCCGCTGATCTTCACCTGGTCGTCGAGGCGGCCGAGGAAGTCCAGGCTGCCGTCGGCGTTCATCCGTACCCGGTCGCCGGTGCGGTAGAGGCGGTCGACCGAGGGCAGCTCCGGCTCCTGCGGGGGTGCGGTGAACCGGCGCGCGGTGAGTTCGGGGTCGAGGTAGCCGAGGGCCAGGCAGTGCCCGCCGACGCGCAGTTCACCGTCCTGCCCACGGGGGACGGGGCGGCCGTCGTCGTCCGTGACGACGAGGGTGACGCCCGGCAGCGCGGTGCCGATGGGCGGCGGGGCCTGCTCGCCGGCGTCCGGGTCGGTGTTGCGCATGGTGTGGGTGGTGGTGACGACGGTGGCTTCCGCCGGGCCGTAGGCGTTGTGGACCGTGGCGGTGACATCGGTGCCGGGGCGGCGGCGCATACGGTCGCCGCCGACGACGAGGTGGCGGAGCTTCAGGTCCTGGGGCCAGGGCCGGTCCAGGAGCGGTTCGACGGTCGGGGTGGCCGCGACGGCGTGCGTGAGGGCGTGCTCACGCCACCAGTCGGTGAGTACGTGCGAGTCCCAGCGGGTGTCGTCCGGTGCCGGGACGAGGGCGGCTCCCGAGGTCAGGGCGGCCCACAGTTCCAGCAGGTGCGGGTCGAACGCGACGCCGATCAGCAGGGACTGGCGGTCACCCGGTGCGAGACCGGTCTCGGCCCGGTACCAGTCGAGGGCGACGGAGAGGGAGGTCTCGGCAACGGCGACCGCCTTGGGGCGGCCGGTGGAACCGGAGGTCAGGACGGCGTACAGGGCGTTCTCGGGAGCGCGCCGGGTGCCGGGGGCGCACTGGGTGAAGGCCGCGACGACGGCGATGGGGGCGTTGACACCGGCGGTGGGCAGCGGCAGCGGGAGGTGCTCCCCGCCGCGGTGCCCCTCGGGCAGGACACCGGGGTCGCCGATGAGGCAGGCGACGTCGAGGTCCTCGGTGACGGCCTGGGTACGGCGTTCGCCGGGGCGGGGGCCGAGCGGCAGGTAGACGGCGCCGATCCGGGCGAGCGCCACGGCGGTCACCACCAGGGCGGCCGAGCGGTCGAGGCAGACGCCCACCAGGTCGCCGGACCGGACGCGGTCGCCCAGGGCGGCGGCGACCTGCTCGGCCGCCTCGTCGAGGTCCTGGTACGTCCAGATGCGGGTGCTGTCGATCACGGCGGGGGCCTGCGGGGCGAGCCGGGCCCAGTCATCGAAGCGGTCGAGTACGCCGGTCGGTTCGGCGCGGGGCCCGTGGGCGACGCTCGGCACAGTGCCGGCGTCGAGGGGCGTGGCGAGGAGTGCGGCAGGGGCGGTCGGGGACTGGGTCATCACGACTCCGTGGGAAGGGCGGTGGTGGCGAGGGCTTCGGCCTGGTCGGCGAGGACGGGGTTGCGGAAGAGCACCCGCAGCGGCGGACGCGCGCCCAGCCGGGGCTCCAGCCAGGCGGCCAGCTCGGCGGCCAGCAGGGAATGGCCCCCGCTGTGGAAGAAATGGGAACGGGCGTCGATCCGGCTGTGGCCGAGGACCTTGCTCCAGCCCTCCGTGAGCAGCGCCGTCATCGGGTCGTCGGACGCGGCGGTGGCCGCGGGCGAGCCTTCCGAGCTGGTTCCGGACCCGGAGTCGGCAGTTTCACCCTCAGCACCCGCGTCACGCGCGTTGCCGGAGTCGTCGGCGTCGAGCTCCGCCGCTCGGCGGGACAGCGC
>NZ_JBSGZP010000382.1:0-7210 GCF_053611065.1 Streptomyces sp. NPDC054840 | reverse complement strand
CTCGACGAGTTCGGGCCCTTCCCCTATGCCGGACCCGGATGCCGGCTGAGCCGGGGCGCGCTCGGCTGATCGGCGGTAGGACATCGCGCCTGCCGCCCCGCCGCGAGGATCGGGTAGCTGTGTGGGCGACGGCTGCGCACGGGAAGGATGGTTCGGTTGGGTCCCACCGGGATCGACATGGTGTACGCCTGTGCCGGGCTGGGCGCGTTGTGCGCGGCGGTACTGCCCACGGCGCTCGCGAAACGGCCGCTGTCGCTGCCCATGGTGTTCCTCGCGGCAGGGTTCCTGGTCTTCCTGTTGCCGCTCGACGCGCTCCCGGACCTCGACCCGGTCCGGCACCGTGGCGTGGTGGAGCACCTCACGGAAGTGTGCGTGGTCGTCGCGCTGATGGGTGCGGGCCTGGCCATCAACAGGCCACCGGGCCTGCGTTCCTGGTCGACGACCTGGCGGCTGCTGGGCCTCGCCATGCCGCTCACCATCGTGCTGACGGCGGCGGCCGCGGCCTGGCTGCCGGGGTGGCCGCCGGCGGTCGCGCTCCTGGTCGCCGCCGCGCTCGCCCCCACGGACCCGGTCCTTGCCGCCGAAGTGCGGGTGGGCGAGCCGACCGACGAGGAGGACGACGAGGACGAGGTGCGGTTCGCGCTGACCGGCGAGGCCGGCCTCAACGACGGGCTGGCCTTCCCTTTCGTCCTGGCCGCCGTCGCCCTGACCACGGTGTCCGCGCGGGGCTGGTCCGCGGAGGGGCTCTGGCACTGGGTCTGGAGCGACGTACTGGTGCGCAGCCTGGTGGGGCTGCTGGTCGGCGTCGCCGTAGGCCGCCTCCTCGGCTGGATGTTCTTCCAGGCGGCGTGGAAGGCCCTGCGGCTCTCCGAACACCGCGAGGGCTTCGTCGCTCTCGCCGCGACCTTCACCGCGTACGGGCTGGCCGAACTGCTCCACGGCTACGGATTCGTCGCCGTGTTCGTCGCCGCGTGCACGATCCGGGCCGCCGAACGGGCCCACCGCTACCACCGTGTCATGCACGCCTTCACCGACCAGATCGAACGGCTCCTCACCGCCGTCGTGCTCTTCCTCGTCGGCGGTTTCATCGCCGATGGCGGGCTCGCCGCGCTGACCTGGCCCGGAGCCGTCCTGGGTCTGCTGCTCTTCCTGGTGATCCGCCCGGTGGTGGGATGGGTGGTGCAGTTCCGGGGCAGGGCCGTCGGTTGGCAGCGGGCCGCCATCGCGGTGTTCGGCATCCGGGGTATCGGCTCCTTCTTCTACCTGTCGTACGCCCTGGGTGCGGCGGAGTTCGCCGCACCCGCGCGGGAACTGTGGGCGGTGGTGACCTTCACCGTCCTGCTCTCTGTCGTCCTGCACGGTATTGCGGCCACCCCCGCCACCGCCCGACTGGACTCCTCGGACGTACCGGACGGGCGGCCACCTGCGGGGCAGCGTAACGGGAAGCAGCAGACCGGAGGCGGCCGGGCCGTGCGGCGGGAGGACCTTGAGGGGCGCTGACCCGGCGCCGTACGGCCGGTCCGGCGCCGCGATTCGGCGGCATGACCGGGGGCAGGCGCACCGGTGGCCCCGCGGTCTCGGCCTGCGGCGGGCTCGGCCCCATGGAACGGAGTGATCGCGATGCGTACCGTAGCGGCCAGGGTGATGGGCGTGGCGACCCTCGGTTATGGCGTGGCGGTCGCCTGCCGTCCCGGGCTGCTGGCCCGCCCCTGCGGCCTGCCCGAGACGGGGGCCTCCGCGCTGCTGATCCGGGCGTTGGGGGTCCGGGACGCGGCCATCGGCGCCGCGATGGTGGTGATCCCCGAGGGCGCGGGGCTGCGTACGGCCGTACTCTGCCGGGTCGCGGCGGACAGCGGGGACGCCTTGCTCTTCGGCACCTACCTGGCCCGCCGCGCCGAACGCGCCAAGGCCGCCTCGTCCGCGCTGACCTGGGCGGCACTGTGCGGCTGGACCCTCACCGCACCCCGTGGGGGACACCGGGGGGCCTGCCCCCGTTCGTCCGGGTCACCCAGGCCGACATGACCGACCGCGGCGCGTTTTCACCTTCATTTTCACCTTCATCCGTTCTCGCGGCCGAGGGCCCGCCGCAGGGTGATGCCGTAGCTCAGGCGCAGCCGGCGCAGCTCCCACACGGAAAGCGCGGTCACGGAGAGCGGCGGCGCCAACAGGAAGAGGACGCGGACGGCGAGCGGGGCATCCACGGGCGCGTCGTCGAAGAGCTGGACCACGAACAGGGACCAGACCAGCATGGGCGAGAGCAGTGGCGGGAGCACCTCGTGGACGTCGGCCGCGCGGAAGGCGTGGTGGACGCAGAGCACGGCGGAGGCCAGCGCGAAGGGGAAGACGAAGAGCCCGGCGAGTGCCCCGAGCGGGCCGAGCATGCTCGCGTACGGCAGGCCGAAAGACATCACCAGGACAGTGGCGAGGAGCGACCCGATGGCGGTCGCCGGACCACGCAGCCGGGCCCGATAGAAGGCCGGCCCGGGCGGCCGTGCGGAGAACACGAACGCCGCGAGGCCGAGCGGGCCTATGACGAGCAGCAGTCCGGCGCTGACCAGCACCTCGGTGAACTTGTCGTCGACGACCCCGCCGGCCCCTTCGCGCAGCGGGTAGGCGAGGACGAGCCATAGTCCGGCCAGCAGGCCGATGGCGGTACGGGCGATCTGGGCGAGCCGGATCGCGTCGTCGACGATCCGTCCGGGCCGGGCGGGCCGGTGGATCCGCGCAGCGAGCACGAACGGCGCCCGCACCACCCGCACCCACCCGGGCCTGCGCTCCTCGGCCCCGGAAACGGGCCCGGGCGCGGGCGGACGCCGGTATGTGCTCATGCTGCTGTCCCCCGAATCGGTAATGATCACCGCATGGTAGGAGCCCCGCGATCGATTACCCAACCCGGGCGCCGGGCGGACCAGTTGACCGCGGCTTCCCGCATCCGGCTCCCGCATCCCCGCATCCCCGCAGACCGTTCGGCGGGCTGAGCGACGAGAAGCTGTCGTTCTGCCGGCCTCCGGCGGCAACGGAGCCGGAGGCCCGGCCCGCATCGGGCCGGGACCGCTACGCGCCCGGCGGCCGGTACCGGACTGCTTCGGCTTTGCGCAGGGCATCGATGGTTTCATCGACGGTCAGGAGGACCGTCGTCTCGAAGGAACCGAGCGCGCCGCCTCCGCTGATCGCCAGTGCGACCGCCGCCATGGACACGTTGTCGGGGGCCTCCCACAGGTTGTAGCCGTCGTGCGTGCCGAACGCGTACCAGAAGCCGTGGAGCTTGCCGCCGACGGACTCGATGTACGCCTGAGCGGCCTTCGCGCGATCCTCGGGGTGGACGATCAGCCTCGCCCACGTCTCCGGTGTGTAGCTGAACCTCGACAGATAGAGCGGCATCATTTCTCCCTTTCGTTCCACCAAGGGATGCCCCGGCGGGCGGGAGACGCTCCGGTTGCGGCCTGCATATCCCCCGAACGACCTCTTGATCTGCCGCCTCCGCGTGGCCCACCGGGTCAGGCAGGCTTGTCCTGCGGTGTCACCACGGTGAAGAGCGCCCCGTCGGGATCGGCGAGAACGACCCACCGGCTCACGCTGGACGTCTGTACAGGAG
Organism: Streptomyces sp. NPDC054840; assembly: GCF_053611065.1. Lineage (NCBI taxonomy): Bacteria > Bacillati > Actinomycetota > Actinomycetes > Kitasatosporales > Streptomycetaceae > Streptomyces > Streptomyces sp. NPDC054840. The sequence continues at coordinate 3,615 of NZ_JBSGZP010000382.1, read as the reverse complement.
ATGCGGTCCTGCCGCCCAGCCGGGTCGCGGCCTCGATCACCGTTTCCAGGTCGGGCACGCGGAAGTGGACGTGCCATCGAGGACGCACCTCAGGGTCCGGGGCCTCTTCGAGTGCGCCGCCGCTGATGCGGGCCACGGTGTCGTGCCCGTGCCGCAGGACGACGTGGGCGTGCTCGTAGGAGACCGCGCAGCAGCCGGGACGCGATCCGGCCCAGTCGAGGACCTCGCCGTAGAAGATGGCGGCTGCGAACGCGTCCCGCGTCCGCAGTTCCAGCCAGGCGGGCGCGCTGCCCCGGCCTACCGACCAGTCGGGGACGACCTCGCCCTGCCAGAAGCCGAAGACGGCCCCGGCGGGGTCCGCCGCCAGGGCGATGCGGCCGGTACCGAAGGCGACGGGGCCGACCGCCATGGTGGCGCCGCGTTCGCGGATCCGTGAGGCGGTCACGTCGGCGTCCTCGACGGCGAAGTAAGGCGTCCACAGCACCGGCGCGCCACTGCCGGCGAGGGCGCCGATGCCCGCTACGGGGGCTCCGTCACGGAAGGCGACCATGATGCCGCCCCCGAGGTGGGTGGGCCGGAAGTCCCAGCCGAGTACGCCGGCGTAGAACCGCTGTGTGGATTCGAGATCCCGGGCCAGCAGGCTGACCCAGCACGGCGCACCGAAGATCTCGTGGCTCGAAGTCGACACAGCTGTCAGCCTCATCTGCCGTTGACGGGGGGACGGGACCCTTCCACGGTAGACCGGGCGGCGGCACTGGGCCGCGAGGCGCGGTTCGAACCGCGCCGGTGTTTGCCCGGCGGCAGGTCGGGCAACCGCGTCGACACATACGGAAGGGCCCCCGCGTGCGGGGGTCCCCGCGCCGTGGGGCGTTCCGTGACCGGTCGGTCAGGGAACGCGACGGGTCACCTCTACCGGGAGGAGTTGTTTCGCGTGACCGAGCATGTGTGGAGCTACCGGCCGGCATCGGGTCCCCTGACCTGGGCCGACCTCACCGGGTACAAGGTCGAGGCGACCGACGGCGACATCGGGAAGGTCGACAAGCACTCCTACGACGTGGGTGATGCCTACCTCGTCGTCGACACCGGGGTATGGATCTTCGGCAAAGAAGTCCTCCTCCCGGCGAGCACCGTGTCCCGAATAGACCTTCAGGAGGAGAAGGTCTACGTGAACGCCACCAAGGAACGGATCAAGAACGCCCCGGAGTTCCACCGGGACAAGCACCTGCGGGACCCCGCCTACCGCGCGGAACTCGGTACCTACTACGACCCCGGGCTGCCCGGCGACGGTCCGGTCGGCAGCCACCGCGCCTGAGATCCGCAGCTGTGGCGGGGATGCCGAAGCAATTCTCCCCGCAGAAAAACAGTCGCGGAAAACAGTCGACAGAAAATGAGCTCCAGGAAATCAGCGCGCGGAACCGATAGAGACGGAACTTCAGGGTAGACGCCACATGAGACGCCCCGGCGGATCCTATGGTTCCGTCGAATTCCGAAGCGGGAACGAGGACATCATGATTCTTGTCGGGCTTATTCTGTTGCTCGTCGGATTTCTCACCGGGATCTCCGTCCTGTGGACCATCGGGATCATCCTCCTCGTGGTGGGCGCAGTGCTGTGGATCCTGGGCTCGGTCGGGCATGCGGTCGGCGGGCGCCGCCACTATTACTGACCGGTCGGTCCTACGCACCAGTGTTCCCGCCGAGGTCCCGCGCCCGTAGGGGGTGCGGGACCTCGGCACGTGAACGGAACGGCGGTGCCGTCCCTGACGGCGGATGCATGGAACCGGGATACGTGTGAACGTGGGACGGCAAGGTTTCCGCGGGTGCGTGCGGGCTCGGGGCGCTCACCGCGAACGCGGCCACCTGTATCGATCTGAACCCGGGAGCGATGGGCGGCGGCGGAATGCGAAGCGTGGGCGTGGAAGAAGAGCTGTTGCTGGTGGACGCTGCCACCGGTGAGCCGCTGGCCGTGTCGGGTGCGGTCCTGGCGGCGGCGGACCACTGCACAGGGGAGTGCTCCAAGGGCGGGGGAGTGAAGGAGCACGTCTTCGAGAAGGAGCTCCAGAAGGAGCAGGTGGAGTTCGGCACCAGGCCGGTCACGGAGATGGGCGAGCTCCAGGAGGAGATCATCCGGTGGCGGACGGAGGCAGCCCGGCACGCGGCGTCCGCCGGAGCCCTCGTGGCGGCCCTGGGCACCTCACCCCTGCCCGTGCGGCCCTCGCGCAACGCCGGAACGCGCTACGAGTGGATCGCCGAGCAGTTCGGCCTGACCGCTCAGGAGCAGCTGACTTCCGGATGCCACGTCCACGTCTCGGTCGAGTCGGACGAGGAGGGCGTGGCCGTCCTGGACCGGATCCGGCCCTGGCTCGCCGTACTGATGGCGATGAGCGCGAACTCTCCCTTCTGGCAGGGCACGGACAGCGGATACGGAAGCTACCGGAGCCGGGTGTGGAACCGGTTGCCCTCGGCCGGGCCGGTGGACGTCTTCGGGTCGGCCGACCGCTACCACGAGCAGGTCCGCGCGATGGTGGACACCGGCGTGCTGCACGACGAAAGGATGATCTACTTCGACGCCCGCTTGTCGGCCTCCTATCCCACGGTGGAGATCCGGGTGGCGGACGTGTGCCTGGAGGCCGGGACCACGGTGCTCGTGGCCGCCCTCGTCCGCGCGCTGGTCGAAACGGCCGCTCGGGCCTGGCGGGCGGGCGAGCCGCCGGCCCGGGTCGGTACGGGCCTGCTGAGGCTGGCCGGCTGGCGGGCCGGGCGGTCAGGGCTGGACGGGCCGCTGCTGGATCCCCTGACGATGCGCGAGACCGCTGCCGTCGCCGCCGTACGCGCCCTCCATGAGCATGTGCGCCAGGTGCTTGTCGATCACGGGGACGAGGAGCGGGTGAATGCGGGGATCGCCACGCTGCTGGAGCGGGGCAACGGAGCCCGGGTCCAACGCGCGTTGTTGAGCGAGCGGGGTGATCTCGCCGCCGTGGTCCTCGGCTGCGCGCATACGACCACGGCCGCAGCCGCCCTCTGAGGCCGTTCGCCGCTCGGTCCCCGGGTGGAGCGGACACGGGCCCCGCACAGGCGCGGCCGTCCGGGGGCTCGTGATGGTCATCGCCCCGTTCGGGGTGCTCCCGCCGTTCCTGCTGCCCCCGGCCCGGGGCCTGTGGCGGGTCGCCGGGGTGACGGCTGACCTGATGACACCGGTGGAGAGACCTGACACCAGCGGGCCATCGCACAGGAGAACGCGCCGTAGCACATGAGCCCGAGGGCGACCGCGACCAGCAGCCATGGTCCCGCCGGCGTCAGGGTGAACGACCTCAGGGTGTCGTCCATGCCCTTCGCCTGCGCCGGGTCGTAGCGCACCGCGGCGTACACGATGAAGCCGCCGGCCGCCGCGAACAGGGCGCCCCGGGCCAGGCCGCCGGTCACCCCCAGGAAATCGACGGCCTGCCGCCACCGCACGGAGACCCCACCCATGGCGAGATCCTTGCGGAAGCTGCGCCGCGCCGCCTGCACCGCGATGACCACGCCCGCGACGGCGATCCCGAGCCCGGCCGCACCCACCAGCCACCGGCCGGCGGGCAGCTCCATCGCGCGCGCCGTCAGATCGCGGGACTGCTGGTC
>NZ_JBSGZP010000381.1:0-7213 GCF_053611065.1 Streptomyces sp. NPDC054840 | reverse complement strand
CGGCTCGTACTGGACGTACTTGCGCGGTCCGACAACGCGGCGAGGTGCCGTGCCGGGCGTCGTGACCCGGTGAACCTTTCCGGTCACAGCACTAGCCTCCCGGCGGGCCATATTCAGCCTCGCCGGCGTTTGAGGCGCTGGGTCTGGGCGGCGCCCCAGGAAACCAGGCTCCGCCGGGCACCGGGCTCTGCCCGGACCCTGCCCCAGCTACCGCTGGGAGGTGCCCCCTGCTCAAACGCCGGGGCGCCGCCTGGTCGGCGCACCAGGGTTCGGGTCCGGCCGCCTACACGGTCATCGACACGGTTGTGCCGCCGCCCGCCGCCGTCCAGAAGGTCACGGCCACCGTCGAGCCGGGTGTCCTGGGCATGACCCGGACCGGCGGAACCGGGGGACCACCCCGGCGCCGTCGTGGCCCTGGAGGAACGGCCGGCCGCCGCCGACGCCGGCCGGGGGATCGGCGTCCAGCAGGCCGTCGCCGCCCGGCTGTACCTGCGGGTGACCGGCCCCACCGCCCCCGCCCTCACCGTCCGGAGCGTCACCGTGCACCGTCGCGGCTCTGGCGCGGACATCTCGTACACGCTCCACAACATCGGCAATGTCACCCTCCGCCCCCGGGCCGCCCTCACCGCCACCGGTGCTCTCGGCCGTTCGCTCCTCGCCCACGAGCTCGGCGGGCTGCCCGCCGAACTGCTGCTGGGTCAGGAAGTACGGCTCAGTGCCCGTTGGGAGGGCGCGCCCAGAGCGGAATGGACCGAGGTCACCGTGCGCGCCCGGGCCGACGGAACCACAGCTCAGGGCCGTGCGGGCCTCGCCGGGTACCCCTCGCTGACGGCCGTGCCGGCCCTCGTCGCCGTGATCTGGTCGGCGCTGGGAGCCGCATCGGGGAGAATGGCCCGTATGAGCGATCGTTCCCCCGAGTCCACCGCCCCGCACCGTGCGGGGTTCGCCTGCTTCGTCGGCCGCCCCAACGCGGGGAAGTCGACCCTCACCAACGCACTCGTGGGCACCAAGGTCGCGATCACCTCCAACCGGCCGCAGACCACCCGCCACACCGTTCGCGGCATCGTGCACCGCCCCGACGCACAGCTCGTCCTCGTCGACACGCCCGGCCTCCACAAGCCGCGCACCCTGCTCGGTGAGCGCCTCAACGACGTCGTACGGACCACCTGGGCCGAGGTCGATGTCATCGGCTTCTGCCTCCCGGCCGACCAGAAGCTCGGCCCCGGTGACAAGTTCATCGTCAAGGAGCTGGCGGGGATCAAGAAGACCCCCAAGATCGCCATCATCACCAAGACCGACCTGGTCGAGTCCAAGCAGTTGGCCGAGCAGCTCCTCGCCGTGCACCAGCTCGGCGCCGAGCTCGGTTTCGAGTGGGCCGAGATCGTTCCCGTCTCGGCCGTCGGCGACACCCAGGTCCAGCTGCTGGCCGACCTGATCGCGCCGCTGCTGCCGGAGAGCCCGCCGCTGTATCCGGAGGGCGACCTCACCGACGAGCCCGAGATGGTCATGGTCGCGGAGCTGATCCGCGAGGCCGCGCTGGAGGGTGTACGGGACGAGCTTCCGCACTCCATCGCCGTGGTCGTCGAGGAGATGATCCCGCGCGAGAACCGTCCGGCGGACCGCCCGCTGCTCGACATCCACGCCAACGTCTACATCGAGCGGCCGAGCCAGAAGGGCATCATCATCGGCCCGAAGGGCTCCCGTCTGAAGGAGGTCGGGATGAAGTCGCGCAAGCACATCGAGGCGCTGCTCGGCACCCCGGTCTTCCTCGACCTGCACGTGAAGGTCGCGAAGGACTGGCAGCGGGACCCCAAGCAGCTGCGCAAGCTCGGCTTCTGAGGCGCACCGCACGACACGACGACACGACGACGAACGGACGCCGCCCCGCACGGGGCCGCGTCCGTTCGTCGTTCCGTATCCGTCCGTCCGTCCGTTCATCCGTCCGGCTAGGCGGGCCGGCGCACCCGCACCACGTTGTCCGTACGGGTTCCCGGCGTGCCGTCGGGCTGGTTCTGGACCCGCTCCGTCTCCTCGGCCCGCAGTACCTCCCAGCCCGCCGTGACCGGCTCCAGCTGCGTGAGGACCTCCTCGGGTGTGGGGAAGTGCGCTTCCTCCCGCTCCTCCTGCCACGGCGCCCAGCCCGCGTGGCCGACCACGAGCAGGGTGCCGCCGGGGGCCACGGCCGAGGCCGCCGCGCGCAGGACGGCGTCCCGCGGGAAGTCCCCGTAGTTGTGCAGGAAGCACGCCGAGACGAGGTCGAACTCCCCCTCCGGGAAGGATTGCGTCAGGTCGTGCCGCGCGAAGGAGACCCGGGCCGCGACCCCGGCCTCCGCCGCGTGCTCGGCAGCCCGGCCGAGGGCGACCCCGGAGATGTCGGTGCCGGTGACCGTCCACCCGCGGCGGGCCAGCCAGACGGCGTCGGCGCCCTCCCCGCACCCCAGGTCCAGGGCCCGGCCCGGGGCGAGGCCGGACACCTCGTGCACCAGCATGGCGTTGGCCTCGCCGCTCCAGATCCGGTCGCTCTCCCCGTAGCGGCCGTCCCAGAACGCCTCGCCCGCGGGCGGAGCGTCCGCGGGGTAGTCGTGGGAGTGTGCGTGCGTGTGGGCGTGCTCGGTCATGGGTCCCTCTTCCAGTACGGGTGCCGGTACGGCCGATGCTCCGCCCGCCCACCGGCCTACGGCAAACTTTGTTGCCGACCCGGCAAAGAGGAATCGGGCGGGGTCAGAACCGGACCGGGTCCGGTGCCGGTTCCGCAGCGAGTGCTCGGCGGGCTTCCCCCAGCCGCCCGAGTCGGAGGATCACTCCTTGGGCTCGGCGATCAGGGCGGTGGCCACCCGGCGGAAGCCGATGCGGGAGTAGACGCGGGCCACTGCCTCGTCGCCGGCCGAGAGGAAGACCGTACGGGCCCCGCGCTCGCGGGCCAGGGCGACCAGGGCGGCGGTGACCCCGAGGGCCAGGCCTTGGCGGCGGGCCGACGGGAGGGTGCCGACGCCCACGATCTCCACGACGTCCCCGACCGGGTTGTACTGGCCCGCGCAGAGCACCACGCCGTCCCGTACGGCCGCGGCCAGGGCCGTGGTGCCCGCGGTCAGCTTGCCGGACACCCGCGCCCGGCCCTCCTCGGCCGCCGGGTCCGTCATCGCCGCCGCCAGTTCCGCGGGTCCGGCCTCGCCGACCGCCGTTCCGGGGGCCGCGAAGGCCAGCGCCGGGACCGTCACCGCGGCGGTCAGCAGCGGGTCGTCGGCGTCGAGCAGACGGACCTCCGGGTGCGGGGGAAGGGGTTCGGCCGCGGGGTCCAGGACCATCAGGGGGTGCGCGTGGACATGCAGTCCCGCAGCCTCCACCGCGGCCCGCAGCGAGGGGCTGGTTTCGGCCACCCACTCGAAGGCCTCGGGTACCTTCAGCTCGCGCTGGCGCTCCCAGACCCGTTCCACCTCGGCCCGGGTCGCCTCGGGGCCGCCGAGCGCGGGCCGCGCGTAGTACGGCCAGCCCGTGCCCTCCTGGACGAACAGGGTCAGCGCGCCGAAGTCCTCGGAACGGGCCCCGCCCACCCGCGGCACCGTGTCGTAGTACCGCTCCAGCTCGGACAGCGTTGCATCGATCATGTGATTGGTCATCCGGCCATCCAAACAAAGCGCCACCGCCGCGGCACCTCCTTTCCGGGCCGGCTCAGGCGCCGCGGCTCGACCGCCCCTCTCAGGCGCCCTCCTTCAGTACGCGTGAGATGAGCGCCCGCTGGGCCTGCGACAGGTTCGGCTCCGCGCAGGCCACCGTCCGGCCGTCCACCGTGATCCGGTACGAGAAGCCGTCCCGTACCCGGTCCGCCGGATCGCCCGGCGGGGCGGGCCGCAGCGCGAGCTGGGCGAGGGCCCGCCACTCGTCCTCGTCCGGCCGGCCGGCGGTGTCCACCTCGGCCCGGCGCTCGATGCCCGCGAAGCCGCCCGTCCGTATCACCTGAATACGCATGGGAGCCCTCTACCCCGCGAGCGGGACACCCACCGCGGACCACGCCTTCTGGAGTGCCTGGTGCTCGGCGCCACCGTCCCCGTACCGGGTCACCGCCGCCGCCGTCGAGAGCCGCGCGAAGTCCGCGAAGTCCGCGTTCTCGGCGAGCTCCCCGCCGGTCAGGGTGTCGTACCAGATCTGTCCGGCCCGCTCCCAGGCCTTGCCGCCCAGCTCGGTGGCCACGATGTAGAAGGCGTGGTTGGGGATGCCCGAGTTGATGTGGACGCCGCCGTTGTCGCTGTGGGTGTTCACGTAGTCGTCCATCGTGGCCGGCTGCGGGTCCTTGCCGAGCTCGTCGTCGTCGTACGCGGTCCCCGGGGCCTTCATCGAGCGCAGTGCGACCCCGGTGACGTCGGGGCCGAGCAGCCCGGCCCCGATCAGCCAGTCGGCCTGCTCGGCGGTCTGCTCCAGCGAGTACTGCTTGATCAGCGAGCCGAAGACGTCGGACATCGACTCGTTCAGGGCGCCGGACTGGCCTCGGTAGGTCAGGTTCGCCGTGTACTGGGTGACCCCGTGGGTCAGCTCGTGCCCGATGACGTCCACGGACACGGTGAAGTCGAGGAAGAGGTCACCGTCCCCGTCGCCGAAGACCATCTGCCGGCCGTCCCAGAAGGCGTTGTTGTAGTCCTCGCTGTAATGGACGGTCGCGTCCAGGGCGAGCCCGGCGCCGTCGATCGAGCGCCGCCCGAAGCCCTTCAGGAACAGTTCGTAGGTGGCCCCGAGTCCGGCGTAGGCGCGGTTGACGGTGGCGTCCTTGCTCAGCGGGTCGCCTTCCCCCCGGACCTTCTTCCCGGGCAGCCGTGTGCGGTGCTGGGCGTCGTAGATGGTCCGGTCCGGATCGTCGGTGGCCGTCACGGCAAGGGTGGGGACGACTCCCCGGACGGCGGTGACCCGGCGCCGGGTACGCAGCAGGGAGTCGCGTTCCAGGGTGCGCTGGGCGAGGTCGGCACGGCGGGAGTCCTCGGAGCGGGCGGCCTTGTCGAGGAGGTGCGGCGGTACGACGGTGCAGAAGACGGGGTGATGGCGGTGGGAGTGGGAGGCATCCATGCCCGGCAATGTGGCAGTGGGTCATGGCGCTGTCACTACCTGCGACCATGATTCATTCACTTGTCTGAAAGTGGCGACGCTGGATTGACGGAACAAGCGGACCTCGCGGGAGCTAAGGAGTCTTGGCTCACATTTGGGGTAAATCGGACCCTCGGGTCTTGCATACTGAAACAGGTCCTCGCGTCACGGCGCGGCTCGGCTAGGCTCGGCCCATCATGCGTTTCGGGCTGCTTCTCCTTAGCCGCCGCGGCGAGGGTCTGTAGTCGTAGGCCGACCCCCTCCCCGCGGAGTTCGGTGTTGCGGTTTTCACTACCGCCGTCGGCCGTCCCAGCGAACTACACGCGGACACGCGAGGAGCCCAACGCCATGAGCCAGCAGCCTTTTGTCGGTCGCCCCACGCCCATCACGAACGCGACCCACACCCAGCAGAACTCCGGGATGCCGGTCCACAAGTACGGCCGGTACGAGCAGGTGGACATCCCGGACCGCACCTGGCCGGACGCCCGCGTCACCAAGGCCCCCCGCTGGCTCTCCACCGACCTGCGCGACGGCAACCAGTCGCTGATCGATCCGATGACCCCCGCCCGTAAGCGCGAGATGTTCGACCTGCTGGTGCGCATGGGCTACAAGGAGATCGAGGTCGGCTTCCCCTCCTCCGGAGAGACCGACTTCGCCTTCGTGCGCTCCATCATCGAAGAGGGCGCGATCCCGGACGACGTCACGATCTCCGTACTGACCCAGGCCCGCGAGGACCTGATCGAGCGGACCGTGGAGTCCCTGGTCGGCGCGAAGCGCGCCACCGTCCACCTGTACAACGCGACCGCCCCGACCTTCCGCCGGGTCGTCTTCCGCGGCTCCAAGGAGCAGATCAAGCAGATCGCCGTCGACGGCACCCGCCTGGTCATGGAGTACGCCGACAAGCTGCTGGGTCCCGAGACCACCTTCGGCTACCAGTACAGCCCGGAGATCTTCACCGACACCGAGCTGGACTTCGCCCTGGAGGTCTGCGAGGCGGTCTGTGACGTCTGGCAGCCTGCCGAGGGCCGCGAGATCATCCTGAACCTGCCCGCCACCGTGGAGCGTTCGACGCCGTCCACGCACGCGGACCGCTTCGAGTGGATGGCCCGCAACCTGACCCGCCGCGAGCACATCTGCATCTCCGTGCACCCGCACAACGACCGCGGTACCGCCGTCGCCGCCGCCGAGCTGGCCCTGATGGCCGGCGCCGACCGCATCGAGGGCTGCCTGTTCGGACAGGGCGAGCGCACCGGCAACGTCGACCTGATCACCCTGGGCATGAACCTGTTCTCCCAGGGCATCGACCCGCAGATCGACTTCTCGCAGATCGACGAGATCCGTCGCACCAGCGAGTACTGCAACCAGATGGAAGTCCACCCGCGCCACCCCTACGCGGGCGACCTCGTCTACACCGCCTTCTCCGGCTCCCACCAGGACGCCATCAAGAAGGGCTTCGACGCCATGGAGGCCGACGCGGCCGCCCAGGGCAAGACCGTCGACGACATCGAGTGGGCCGTTCCCTACCTGCCGATCGACCCGAAGGACGTCGGCCGCTCCTACGAGGCCGTCATCCGGGTCAACTCGCAGTCCGGCAAGGGCGGCATCGCCTACGTCCTGAAGAACGACCACAAGCTGGACCTGCCGCGCCGCATGCAGATCGAGTTCTCCCGGATCATCCAGGCCAAGACCGACTCCGAGGGCGGAGAGGTCACGCCGAAGGCGATCTGGTCGGTCTTCGAGGACGAGTACCTGCCCAACCCCGAGAACCCGTGGGGCCGCATCCAGCTGCGCTCCGGTTCGACAGCCACCGACAAGGACGGCACGGACACGCTGACCGTCGAGGCGGTCGTGGACGGTGTGGAGACGGTCCTGGACGGCACCGGCAACGGTCCGATCTCGGCCTTCTTCGACGCACTGGCCGGCATCGGCATCGACGCCCGCCTGCTGGACTACACCGAGCACACCATGAGCGAGGGCGCCTCCGCCGTGGCCGCCTCGTACATCGAGTGCGCGATCGACGGCCGTGTCCTGTGGGGCATCGGCATCGACGCCAACACCACCCGCGCCTCCCTGAAGGCGGTCATCTCCGCCGTCAACCGCGCGGGCCGCTGACCGCTCGAACGTGAGAGCCCCGCCCCCTTCC
>NZ_JBSGZP010000380.1:0-7248 GCF_053611065.1 Streptomyces sp. NPDC054840 | reverse complement strand
GAGGTGTCCGGCGCGAAGCCGAACTGGGCGTTGACGATGATGCGGTCGGCGGTCCGGGCGCCCAGGGCGCCCCGGATGTCGAAGAGGGCACGGGACCAGATCTCCCCGTCGGCGTGGACCTCGCCCTCCAGGTCGGCGTACACCTTGTTCCCGTCGATGCGGCGCAGGCAGTGCGGGGCATCACTGTAGGAGGCCGCGTCCCAGTCCGCGACGCAGGCCAGGTCGGCCCGCAGCGGCCAGCCGTACGCGGCGTCGGCGTGGGCGCCGACCTCGACGGCCAGGTAGTCGCCGAAGGCCTCGCCTATCGCGCCGGCCTCGGGAGAGGTGCCGAAGCCGGGGACCTGCGCGTTGTGCACCGCGTGGCCGTACTCGTGGACGATCACCTCCGCGTCCTCGGCGTCGTCGACACCGCCCTTGCCGAAGCGGATCTCGGTCTTCTTGTCCGAGAAGAAGGAATTGTCCGCGCCCCACTGGTTGATGCGGACCGGCTGGACCTGGTCGTTGGCCCCGGGCAGTTCGGTACCGAAGCCCAGCCCCTGCAGGTACTCCTGGGCCTCATTGACCCAGAAGTAGGCCATGACCTGCTCGAACTGGTCGTCGGTGCGGTTGTATACGGTCGCGTCCGCGGGTTTCGCCGAGGCGCCGGTGTCCGATCTGACGTTCGCCCACCGGCCCGACAGCCGGCCGCTGGCGTCCAGGTTGCGCAGCGCGGCCGTGGTGTAGGCAGTGGCGGGCACGGCGTCGGCGGCGTCCTTGGCGTCGGTCAGGGTCTGGTCCCCCGAGGACTGGACGGGGTTGACCATGAAGATGCGGGCCTGGGGCAGCGCTGCTGCCGGCGCGGACCCGGACGCGGACGCCGAGGCAGATCCGGTCAGGGCGACCAGGGTCAGGGCAGCGGTGGCCGTGGCGGTGGCCGCGGCGTTCAGACCGCGGGGTGTGCGGCGGGACATGGACATCCTCCTGTGAGGGACGCGTTGTGCCGGAGAAGAGACACGGAAGGGCGGGGTGAGGCCGTGATCCTCGCGCACGACACCCGGCCCGCGCCAGGCCCGCGTTCCGGGAGTTCCGCCGCAAGCGGCGCCATTCGGGCAGGGCGATCTCCCCCCTCCCCGCCGCGTTGCCGTCGTGCGGCGCCCGGTCGGAGCCCTGCGGGGCCGCGGCCGCCTCCGCTGCGGCCGTGGCCCTCGGGCGGGGCCACCCCACCGGGCCGCGCGTCGTCCGCTGCCGCAGCCGTCGGCATCCCGCACCTCGACGATGCCCTGTGCCGGACCACGCCGACCACCGGGTTTCGCGGCCGCATCCGCGAGGGCACCGGACCGGTATGACGGGAAGTCCGCCACGTTCCACGGTTTGCCGTTCGGGAGCAGTGACGTCGCGGAACACAGAAGGTCTGGTGTGCCGTCAGGGCTTGTTACGGCCCCGTCGGGTTGCCGGGGCGGGGGAGGGGCGGCCGTCGGCCAGGGTTCCGCACACCTACGAGCCCGCAGGCCCTCATCGGCCGGCGCCTGCATGCGTCATCCGCTCAGCGGACCCTCGGGTCCGGACGGGCGGGTGCGCGGGCCTGGGATCTCCAGCGGTATGGGCGGGGCGCGGCCCTGTCCCTCCTGCCGGCGCCGTGGGGCCTGACCGTAGCGCGGCGATCGGGAGCGCTCGACTCGCCGCCGGCGACGGGACCGGGCTGCCCGCAGAGCTCGTCGGGACACCGGCGGTGGAAGATGACGAGGACATGCGTGGCCCCCATTCGCCCCTCTCGGGCCGACGCGCCGGGGGACTTACTTGGATTCGACACGTCCTACCGGGTCGGGTCCGGTCGTCAGTGCCTCGCAGGTGGTCTGCCAGGCGTTGTCGCCGGGGTGGAACCGGGTGCGGAGGTATGCCGCGGTGAGCCGGGCGAGGGCGGCGACTCGCTCGGGGTTCTCGTCGGTGGTCTCTGCGGCGTCGTATCCGGCGATCCCGCCGAGTCCGTGCTCCGCGTCGAAGAGGGTGAGCAGGGTTTTGGGCCCGGGGGCGAGGGTGTAGGGGTCGGCGTGCCAGTCCGGGCCCATGTCTGTGAAGTGCCGGGGGTCGTCCCTGTCGCCGGTGACGACGAGCGCGGGTGCGGTCATGGTGGAGAAGTCGACGGCCCCGATGACAGGCCAGTGCGCGGCCATGGGCCCGTTGAAGACATCACCACCCCTGCCGGGCGGAGCGAGCAGTACGCCCGCCTTGATCCGCGGCTCGCGGAGGTGTACCAGATCTCCGGTGTCGGGGTCGGTGAGTCCGGCGCCCAGCAGGAGGGCGGCGGTGAAGCCGCCGAGCGAGTGTCCGGCGAGGGCGACCTTGGTGGGGTCGATCCGCCCGGCGAGCTGCGGCACGGCGTTCTCGATCACCTTGAGCCGGTCGAGGACGTGGGTCATGTCCTCGGCGCGGGAACGCCAGAAGTCGGGTGCTCCGGGGGCGTCTGCGACCAGGTCGGTCAGTGTCCTGGACGTGAGGTGGGTGGGCTGGACGACGACGAATCCGTGTGCCGCCCAGAAGTCGGCGAGCGGCGCGTAGCCGTTGAGCGAGGAGAGGTTGTTCGAGGGGCCGTGGCCGTGGGAGAGGAGGATGACGGGGAGATCGGTGCCGGTGCAGGGTGCGGAGACGCGCACCTGGAGATCTACGGGGCGCCCCGGCACGGACAGGACGACGGGGCTGAAGGACAGGACCGGGACGGGTACGGCCAAGGCGTCGGCGGTGTGGGATGTGCTCACGGTGCGGTTCCCTTTCGGTGGGTGCCCGTTTCGGCTAAGCTGAAACGGAGCGTTGCTCCACATAGTATTCGGAGCGTCGCTCCGTTTTGTCAACGGTGTCGAAGGAGAACGTGATGGCCGCCGAGGGTCCCGCAGGGGAATCGCCGTCCCGAAGCAAGCGGGCCGACGCTCAGCGCAACCGGGAGACGGTGCTCACTGCCGCGGCCGAGGTGTTCGTCACCTCCGGCGTCGACGCGCCGATCCGCCAGATCGCGGCCCGGGCGGGCGTCGGGATGGCCACGATCTACCGCCACTTCCCGACCCGGGCGGACCTCGTCACCGCCGTGTACCAGCACCAGATCGAGGCATGCGCCGAAGCCGGCCCCCACCTGCTGGCCGGCGCCGATGCCCCGCTCGACGCACTGCGCCAATGGATCGACCTCTTCGTCGACTTCCTGGTCACCAAGCACGGCCTCGCCGACGCCCTTCAGTCCGACAGTGACCGGTTCGCCGCGCTGCACGCCTACTTCCTCGACCGCCTGCTGCCCGTCTGCGCCCAACTGCTCGACGCCGCGGTCGAGGCCGGCGACATCAGGCCCGGCACGCAGCCCTACGAGCTGATGCGCGGCATCGGAAACCTCTGCGTCGGACGTGAAGACGACCCCCGCTACGACCCCCGACGCCTGATCGCCCTCCTCCTCCAGGGACTCCAGCGACCCCTGCGGGGTGACGGATGACGGCGCCTGGGCGGTGAGCTGCCGAGGGGAGTGGAGGCGAGTCGGGGCGCGGCCCCCGTCGCGGCCTTCCGGTGGCCAGGACCGCACCCCTTACCTCCGAACGTACCCGCATCCTGCAGGCCGGCGGTCAGCCGGTCATGCCCAGTGCGTTCTCGGGGCTGCAGCAGGGGCAGGGGCTCGACGCCCACGGCGAGCATCCGACGGGCCTCCTCGCGCCCGAGGGGTTTGCCGCCGCTGATCGCGCAGGCCCGGACGCCGCCCCTCCGCCGCCTCATGGGAGCCGGGCTCGTAGGCGGCAGCCGGCCGCCGCGCCGGTCGCGCGGCTGCGTCAGACTTCCGCGCGCCCGGCTTCGGAGCGTGGCGTCGCGGCAGCGAGAGGCGCCTTGACCAGGCCTGTACGGGTCCGGCGGAGCAACTCCAGGGCCGTGCCGGCCGCCGGGCGGTGATCAGCCGGGCCACTTCGCCGTCGACCGGCAGGGCACCTCCCACTGCCTTGCGCAGGGCCCGTTGTCGTGTGCGGTACTCGGAACCGCCCTGACGAGACGAGGACGGCCCACCGTAGGAAAAGGACGCCCGTTGAACGGGCGGCTGCGCCGGCGCTTCCAGGGCTGGCGGTGGGGGATGGCGGCGTATCGCCCCGCCGAGCGGTGACCGCCGTCCTGCCTGCGTCGAGCCAGAACCGCTGCGCTGGATCAGCGCTTCAGCAGCGCGGCCGACACCTCGGCCAGATACGCGGGGTCGGTGGGCGCGGCGCCCGGTACCGCGTGGGCGAGGTGGGCGTGGCCCAGGTAGCTCGTGTAGGCGAAGAAGCCCCGCCGGCGCGCCTCGGGCGCAGGGAATCCGAGCAGTTCGAAGAGGTGGGCGAGATAGCCGACCCTGCGTTCGGTGACGCGGGCGAGGGCGGCCGCAACCTCGGGATGGTCGCCGGCAGCCAGCAGCCGTACCTCCCGCGGGTCGTCGGCCGCGGCGACGGTTGCCCCGCGCAGGAGCGCTTCGAGCCGGGCGGCGGGGTCGGGCTCGACCGCCTCCATCGCCCGGATGATCCGCTCGGTGGACGACTCCTCCCAGCGCGCGAGTGCGGCGGCGACGAGGGCGTCGCGGTTGGCGAAGTGCCAGTAGAAGCTGCCTTTGGTGGTGCCGAGTGCGGCCGCGAGCGGCTCCACCGCCACAGCGGCGAGGCCCCGGTCGATCAGCGCGGCAAGGGCGGCGTCGGCCCAGTCGTCGGCGGTGAGCCGCTTGCGGGCGAGGCGGTGCCGCTGCTGGCCGGATGAGTCACTCACATTTCCATACGCTACCGTACGGTGGAAACATACGCTCCCGTATGGAGGTCCGGCATGCGCGCCGTACGCAACGTTCACGAACGGATCATCCCGGCACCGGCCGACTGCGTCGGGGCGCTCCTCGACCGGGTGTCGGCACCCGACGACCCCGTCTTCCCCACCCCGGTCTGGCCTGCGATGGTCCTCGACCGTCCGCTCGGCGTCGGCGCGGACGGCGGCCACGGCCGGGTCCGCTACTGCGTCACCGGGTACGTGCCGGGCCGCTCCGTCCGCTTCGACACCACCGGTGGGGCGATGGGGCAGGGATACCACCGTTTCGACGTCGAACCGCTCGGCGCTGACCGGTGCCGGGTGGTCCACGTCCTCGAACTGACCATGCCGGTACGGCTGTTTCTCCAGTGGAAGGTGGCGATCCAGCCGGTGCACGACACGATGATCGAGGAGGTCTTCGACAACATCGAACGAGGCGCCCTTGGCCGTCCGCCCCACGCCCCGACCCGCCGACCGCCGCGCGCACTGCTGGTCAACCGGCTGTTCTGGGCCCGTCCGCGCGCCGTTCCCGTGCCGTCACACGCCCGGCTGCTGCACGAGGCCGTGCCCCGGCCGGACTTCGCCGACGCCTGGCGCCTGCCCCTGCCGCCGGGGATGTCCCACGACCCACAGGACTGGAGGCACGTGCTGCCGTTCCCCGTCCGCGGCACCGCCGACCGTGAGCTCATGGTCGGCGAGGACGCCTCCCACCTGGACTTCCGCTCCTCGATCGTGATCGAGGACGACACCGTAACCCTGGCAACGGCCGTACGACTCCACAACACCCGCGGACGCCTGTACTTCGCGGTGGCGGGCCTCGCCCACCCGTACATGGCCCGCCTGATGCTGCGCCGTGCTCACCGCCGGCTTGCCTTCACGGCGCGACCGGCGGGCGAGCGGAACGCCTGGAGTTGTCGACGCGGCTGAGGGGTGGGTGGCCGCCCGGTGCGGTGTGGCAGCGGTGGTGGTTGTAGGTGCGGAGGGAGTCTGCCAGGGCTGCCGTCCGCTCGTCGTCGGAGGTGTAGGGCCGCAGGTAGGCCCATGCGTCCAGGAGGGTGCGGTTGATGCGCGGGATGCCTTGGTTGTGGGAGAACGCGGCCGCGCGGACCAGGAAGCCCGCGCAGGTCGCGACTTCCTCGTCGGGGTGGCCCCTCATCCCACTGCTGGAGAAGGGGCAGTAGAGTCCCGGCATGCGCATCGCAGGTCCTCTCGACGAGCTCCCGGACACCAATCTGAGTCTGGCTGTGGTCAGTCAGCTGATGGAAGCGGGCACGCTGCCGCTCTTCCAACCGCCGGTGGCTGAAGGCGCGCATGTCTGCACGGATACGTGCGATGCCGTCTGCGAGGAGTGGCTCGACGGCCTCGACAGCTTCGACTACCGGCAGGACGTGGCCGACGCCCTCCTCGGACTGCCCGTCACCGAAGCCCAGTGCGCCACCGTACGGGAACTGAAGTGGCACACCTCCTCGAAGGCCATCGCCCTGATCTGGAGCGAGTGGGGCGGCGAGTGCGAGGAGTTCCACATTCGCGAACTCGACGGCATAGGCGCGGCTCTTCCCCACCTGGAAGCACTGCATCTGGAACTGACCGAGGTCACCGACCTGAGGCCCCTGACCTCCTGCGACCGGCTCCGTGCGCTGACCCTGGCCGGGGGTTATGACGACGAGACCGACCTTGCGCCTCTCGCCGGTACCCGCATGCTGACCTCGCTCACACTGCGCTCCAAACGAGTGGAGGACCTACGTCCCCTGAGCGGCCTCCCGCTGGAGCGCCTCACCCTCGACGGGTGCCACGACGGCAACGGCCACCACGTGATCGACCTCGCTCCACTGGAGCACATCACATCCCTGCGCGCGCTCCGCTACCGCCGCTTCGCCCGCGTCCCCGGGGACGAGCACCCGGCCCTTTCCGCATTCGGCAACGCCCGCGTCATCGACGGCCTCGCCGCGCGCGGTGTCACCCTCAGCTTCGACTGGTGACACGCCGCGGAGCGGCCTGACCGGATCGCCCGGGCCACTCCGCTCCGACCGTGCTGAGTCGCCCTGTGGCGGACCGCCTGATCCGGCGAGTCGGAGGCCTGACGGGAGGCGCTGAGCGCTGCGGTCGGCGGGCCGGTGGTCAGACGATGGCGAGCCGGTCCACCAGCAGCTCCACCCTCCGATCGGCGTCCGCCGACGGCAGCCGTCCCGTCCGGGTCAGGGTCGCCAGCCCGTGGAGGGCCGCCCAGAACAACTCGGTGAACAGTCCCGGGTGGACGCCGTCCCCGGCGACTTCGCCGAGGGTCTCCAGCAGGGCGGCAAAGGCGTCCTTCAACGGCTCGGGAGTGTCCTCGTTCGCGAACGCCAGGCCGCCGTCGAGCTGGAACATGGCGTCGTAGACCGCCGGATTGCGCTCGGCGAAGACGAGGTAGGCGCGGGCAAGGGCGGTGACCCGGGTCCGGGGGCCGTCCGCGACGGAGGCCGCGGCCCGCAGTGCCGTGGCCATTTCGGC
>NZ_JBSGZP010000379.1:0-7250 GCF_053611065.1 Streptomyces sp. NPDC054840 | reverse complement strand
GAACTCGTGGGCCATGGCGTCCTTCGGGCTGCGCCACGTGTCCGGGTTGTGCGGGCTGATGTACGCGGTCAGCCGGTCGCTGAGGTCCCGGAACTCCGGGTGTTCGGTGACCTTCGCGATGGCCGGGCCGGGCGGCCGGTCCGACTCGATCAGGTGCAGGTAGACGTCGCCGAACTGGAACAGGCTGCGGCGCGTGACCCCTACCAGGTGCGGGAGTTCACCCGCGTCCGAGCCCGCGAAGAGCTCGGCGATGTCCGGCGCCGATCCCGGCGCCATCCGGGCGACGATGAGAGCGCGGTGCGGCTGGTTCATCCGTACGTGCCTTTCGTCTCAGACCCGGCTGACGGCGGGTGCCCGGCCCTCGCGCTGCCGCTTCTCGATCTTGTCCCGGATGAGAGCCATCTGGATCGGGGAGTTGCGGTTGATGTTGTCGGTCATCCACGCGTCGTCGACGGGGGCGTCCGGCTTCATCGCGAAGTCCTGGGTCCACTTCATCCGGGTGCCGCCGGGCACCTTGAAGTACTGCCAGTGGATGTCCATGTGCGCGAACGGGCCGGTTTCCACCCGCCGGGCCCGGACCGTGAGGCCCTTGCGGTCGACGGTCCGCTCCGAGACCCAGCTCCACACCTTGCCGTTCTCGTCGGGGTGCATGGTCAGGCGGAAGCGGGTGGTGTCGCCCTTCTCCTCGAGGATTTCGAGCGACGCGTACTCACTGAACAGGTGCGGCCAGCTGGGGAGATCGTTGGTCATCTCCCATACGACGTCCACGGGCGCGTTGACGGTGATCTCGTTCTCGGTGTGTCCTGCCATGTCAGGCTCCGGTCATCAGAGTGTGGTTGACGAGGTCGAGGAATTCCCCGGGGGTCTTGCATCGGTCGGCGTGGGTGGGAAGGGCCCGCCCCCGCCGGTTCTCCAGTTCGCCGACGATCCCGAGCAGGCCCAGCGAATCGAGGCCGTACTCCTCGAAGGCGGCGTGCGGACGGCTCGCCAGCTCGGTGGGATCGACGGTGATACCGGCCTTCTTCATGAGGGCCGCCAGTTCCTCCACGGTCAGCCGGTCGGACATCTCGGTTCTCCCTTCTTCCTACGAGCCCTTGCGGACGACGAGCGCGGAGTTCGACCCCATCCGGCCCCGGCTGAGCACCAGCGCGGTGCGCAGCTCCGCGGTGCGGGCGCTGCCCGTCACCACGTCGAGGTCGTGGCACACGTCGTAGACGTTCGGGGTCGGCGGGACGATGCCGTGCTCCAGCGCCAGGACCGCGGCCGCGGTGTCGAGGGCGGGAGCAGCGCAGTAGGCCCTGCCGGTACCGGACTTGGGCGCCGTGACCGGCACCTTCCGCCCGTACCCGCCGAGGGCATCGGCGATGGCGGCCGCCTCGGCCGCGTCGGCCTCCGGGGTCCCGAGGGCGTCGGCGAAGACCACGTCGATCTCCTCGGGCGCGCAGCCGGCTTCCCGGAGGGCACCGCGGATGGCGTGGGCCAGCCCCTCGCCGGCTTCGTCCCGTCGCCGGGTACCGGTGAAGGTCGCGCCGTGGCCGGCCACGACGGCCCGTAGGGTGGCGCCGCGGCGCCGGGCCTCCGCCTCGTCCTCGACGACGAACATCGCGCCGCCCTCGGCGGGGACGAACCCGCAGGCCTTGTCGGTGAACGGCCGGTAGGCGCGCTCGGGGTCGTCCCCCCTGCTCAGCCCTTCGTACTCCAGCTGGCAGACGATGGAGTACGGCGCCAGCGGTGCCTCCGTCGCCCCGACCAGCATGGCCCGGCTGCCCTGGCGGATCCCGCGGGCGGCGTGCGCGAAGGCGTCCAGTCCGCCCGCCTCGTCGCTGGCGACGACACCGCAAGGGCCCTTCAGCCCGCGCCGGATGGAGATCTGGCCGGTGCTCGCGGCGTAGAACCAGGCGATCGACTGGTATGGGCCCACGAAGCGCGGCCCCTGCTCCCAGAGGTGCTGGAGCTCGCGCTGGCCGAACTCACCGCCTCCGGATCCGGCGGCGGTGACGACGCCCACGGAGAAGGGGTCGCCCTCGTAGTCGGCCCGGCCGAGCCGGGCGTCCTCCAGGGCGAGGTCGGCCGCGGCGAGCGCGTGGTGGGTGAAGCGGTCGGTCTGGACGAGGAAGCGGTCCTCGACCAGGGCTCCGGGGTCGAAGCCCCGGACCTCGCCCGCGACGCGCAGCGGCAGGTGTTCGCAGCCCGCCCTGGTGACCCGGTCCAGCACGCTGAGGCCGGACTGGGTCGCCTTCCAGAAGGCGCCCGAGCCCACGCCGTTGGGCGCGACGACTCCGATGCCCGTGATGACCGTACGGCTGGTCACGAGACCTCCTCCTTCGGCCGGGTCATGACCACGGCGGACTGGAATCCGCCGAAGCCGCTGCCCACCGAGAGCACGCTGCGCAGCTTCCGGCCGCGGGCCACGCGGGGTACGTAGTCCAGGTCGCACTCGGGGTCGGGCGTCTCGTAGTTCGCCGTGGGCGGGACCACCTGGTGGGTCATGGCGAGCACGCAGGCCGCGAGTTCGATGGCGCCGATCGCGCCCAGGGAGTGCCCCACCATGGATTTGATGGAGGTCATCGGCGTCTTGTAGGCATGGTCGCCCAGGACCCGCTTGACCGCCGCGGTCTCGTGGCGGTCGTTCTGCTTGGTGCCGGAGCCGTGCGCGTTGACGTAGTCGATCTCGTCGGCGGCGACGCCGGCCTGGGCGAGGGCGGTTTCGATGGCCCGGGCCATCTCCAGGCCCTCGGGGGTCAGCCCGGTCATGTGGTGGGCGTTGCCGAAGGTGGCGTAGCCGCCGATCTCGCAGTAGACGGTCGCACCGCGGGCGCGGGCGTGTTCCAGCTCTTCGAGGACGAGGACGGCGCCGCCCTCGCCGAGGACGAATCCGTCCCGGTCGGCGTCGAACGGCCGTGAGGCGTGGGCCGGGTCGTCGTTGTTCGGCGAGGTCGCCTTGATGGCGTCGAAGCAGGCGACCGTGATGGGTGATATGGGCGAGTCGGAGGCGCCGGCGATGCAGACGTCCATCCGGCCCTCCACGATGGAGTGCACGGCGTACCCGATGGCGTCGAGTCCGGAGGTGCAGCCGGTGGAGACCGTCTGTACCGGGCCCCGCGCACCCGTCTGCTCCGCGACGGCGGAGGCGAGGGTGGCGGGGGTGAACGCCCGGTGGAGGAACGGGCCGGCCCTCTTGTGGTCCACGTCCCACCAGGAGCCGGACTGGCTGACGGCCACGTAGTCGTGCTCCAGCCGGGTGGTACCGCCGACGGCCGTGCCGAGGGAGACCCCCGTCCGCCAGGCCTCGTCCGTGGTGAGGTCGAGTCCCGCGTCCTTCACCGCCTCGCGGGCGGCGACCAGGGCGAACTGGATGTAGCGGTCCGCCCGGTCCGCCTCGCCCGGTTCGAGGCCGTGCGCGGCGGGATCGAAGTCGACCTCGGCGGCTATCCGGGACCGGAACCCGGCCGGGTCGAAGAGGCTGATCCCTCGGGTCGCCGTACGGCCGTTGGAGAGCAGGTCCCAGAAGTCGCGGACGCCGATCCCGCCGGGTGCGACGACACCGACTCCGGTGACGGCCACCCGCCGGGGGGTCACGAGACCACTCCCGTACGGTCCGGGGGCTGCTCCCACGCGGTGCCCTCCGGGTGCGGGGCCTGCTCGGTGTCCACGTGGCCGAGCTCGGGGCGCGGGGCCAGCGGGCCGAGGTGGAAGACCATGCGGGCCTCGGTGTCCCCGACGTTGCGGAAGCGGTGGCGCACGTTCAGCGGAACCAGGAGTCCCTGGTCGGTGCGCAGCGGGTGGGCCTCGCCGTCGAGGTCGACCTCCAGGCGGCCGCTGACCACGTACACGAACTCCTCGGAGTAGGGGTGGTAGTGCTCGGCGATCGAATCGCCGGGGGCCATGATCGCCAGGCCCATGAAGCCGCTGGTGGAACCCACGGAGGTCGGGGTGAGCACCGCCCTCAGGTCTCCGCCGCGCCGGCGGTTGGGCGGCGTCTCGCTGAGGTCCACGATGCGTGGGCGCTGTTGGGTCATGGCGGGTTCCTCCTGCGTGTGGGGAGAGCCTGGGTGCGGATGGGTGGGGTTCGGGGGGCGGGCGGTATGACGGGGGCCGGGGATGGACCCGATGCACCGGTGTGGGCCGGGGAGATCAGGAATCCGCGGGTGCCCGGCGGTCCGTGATCAGCTTCATGATGTGGTCCGTGGCGAGTCCCCGCCCGTCGGCCCGGGCCGTCAGCCGGTCGAGCACCGCCGCCTTGCGCGGTCCCGATACCCCGAAGGTGATGTCGGGCTCGGCGTCGAACGGCCCGCGGACGTCGATGAGCCGGACGACGATGTCGTCACGCTGGAAGATGCTGCTGCTCCGAACGGGGCTGCTCGGATCATGTGCGGCCGCCTCGTCCTGCCGGGCCAGGAACTTGGCGAGCGCGGCGCCGCAGCCGGGCTTGGCCGGGTGGAAGAGCGCGTGCCGCTGAACCTCGGCGGAGTCGGGCTCGGGTGCGGCGATGTGGTGGACCGCCGGGAGCGCGGCACGCATGAAGAACATGCGGGCGGACTCCGGATCGTTCAGGTTCCGGTCCTTCTCCAGGTGCGGGTTGAGTGCCTCTTCCGCCGCCCTGACCCCCGGCTGCTCGGAGACGTGGCGCAGGGCCGCCATCAGGTCGCCCTGGACCTCCACCATGCGCACGACGCGGTTGCCGTGCATGAACAGCGAGGTCCGGCAGAGCCGGGTGTGGTCGTCGACCCGGGCTTCCGGCGAGGCGTAGCTGGAGAGGATGGACGCGACCTCCTTCTCGCTGCCCGGCTTGACGGTGAAGGTGAGTGCGTGGCGCACGATGCCGGCGCCCAACCGGGGAGTCTTCTGCAGGCGCACCGCGGCCGGGCGGTCCGCCTCGCCGTAGCCGCGGCCGGTCTCGCGCAGGACGGTGAACTTGAGCGGGCGCATCGCGCGGGCGCACGCGCCGAGCGGCTTCACCTGTTCGGCGTGATGCTCACTGTTGACCCATGCGAGGTACTGCGGGGCACTCTCCCACTCGCTGGTGATGAGCCATTGGGAGGGATTCTCGAAGGACTGGCACAGCTGGTCACTGATGTGGCCCGGAACCGACGCGATGTCGTGGCGGAGCTGTTCGTACACCTCGAAGAACCGCTGCTGGGTCCCCTCGTGGAGGTCCATCAGCAGCACGACCCGGAGCATGGAGCCGTCGAAGGCTGACTGCGACACCCGTTCGGACAGGGTGGTTGTCATCTACTCACTCCTTCATGAGGGGGTGGAGATCCATCGCGTACGGACCCCTCGTCCGTCACCGGTGGCGTCCGCCCGGGCCGGCGGCCGCCTCTGTCGGGAACGGCAGGCCGGCGCGTCTCAGGGGGGCCGCTGTCGCTCATCGTCATCCGCGCGGGGACGTACCGCTACATGTCCGGATCAAGCGGGTGACAACCGGCGAATCAACTGGGCCTCATCCAGGATCGGGGGCATAAAGACTCCACTCCCCCGCACAGAAAACAGGAGCCCGCAGCTGATGGAAGACAACGCCGATGTTCGCGTACCGGTTCTCGTCGTGGGCGGCTCCCTCGTGGGCCTGTCCACCTCGCTTTTCCTGAGCCGCCACGGAGTGAGGCACCTGCTGGTCGAGAAGCACTCCGGCACCTCCGCACACCCGCGGGGCCGTGGCATCAACGCCCGGACGATGGAGCTGTTCCGCGCGGCAGGGGCGGAGCACGCGATCCGCCGGGCGGCGTCCGCACTGGAGGGAATTCAGGGCATTCTGCAGGCCCGGTCACTGACCGACGGCGACCACAACTGGCTGATCAAGTCGATCGATCCGGCCGGGGCGCTGGCCCGGTTCAGCCCGACCGGATGGTGCCTGTGCAGCCAGAACAACATCGAGCCGGTACTGGCCGAACAGAGCCGCGACCTGGGCGCCGACGTCCGGTTCTCCACCGAGCTGATGAGCTTCGACCAGGACGCCACGGGGGTGAACGCCGTGGTGAAGGACCGGGAGACGGGCGAGCACATCACCGTGCGCGCCGACTTCCTGATCGCCGCTGACGGGCCGCGCAGTCCCGTCAGGGAACAGCTGTGCATCCCCCAGACGGGTAACGGCGAGCTGTTCCACAACGTGAGTGTCACCTTCCGCTCGGAGAAGCTCGTCGAGGTGCTGGGCGACCTGCGCTTCATCGTCTGCTACCTGATGCGCCCCGGAGCGGACGGGGCGCTGCTGCCCGTGGACAACAAGACGCAGTGGGTCTTCCACGCCCCGTGGCACCCGGAGCAGGGCGAGACCCTGGAGGACTTCACCGACGAGCGGTGCGTGGATCAGATCCGCGAAGCGATCGGCGTACCCGACCTGGACGTGCGGATCGGCGGCAAGGCGCCGTGGCATGCGGCCGAACGGGTGGCGCAGCGGTATTCGTCCGGTCGGGTCTTCCTGGCCGGCGACGCGGCACACGAGATGTCGCCCACCGGAGCGTTCGGCTCCAACACGGGCATCCAGGATGCGCACAACCTGGCATGGAAGATCGCCGCGGTACTGGACGGCTCGGCCGGCATCGAGCTGCTCGACACCTACGAGGCCGAGCGGCTGCCGGTGGCCAGGGCCACCAGTGAGCGGGCGTCGGCCCGTTCGGCGGAACACAGCCACCCGGGGTACGCGCCGCCGCCCACCATGGGCGGCGGGCCGGGCAGCGGGGTCCTCACCACCGCCATGGGCTACTGCTACCCGACGGGCGCGCTCGTCGGCGGGGAGCCCGGACGGCCCGTCATTCCGGAGACTCTACGCCTGGTCGGTGACACCGGGACCCGGGCCCCGCACATGTGGGTGACCCTGGCGGGTGAACGGATCTCCACCCTGGACCTCTACGAGCGCTCCTTCGTGCTCCTCAGCGGTACGGGGACGCCGTGGAAGGCAGCCGCGAAGCGGGTCGCCGAGCAGCTGCCGCTGCGGCTGGACGCCTACACCATCGG
Source organism: Streptomyces sp. NPDC054840 (assembly GCF_053611065.1). Lineage (NCBI taxonomy): Bacteria > Bacillati > Actinomycetota > Actinomycetes > Kitasatosporales > Streptomycetaceae > Streptomyces > Streptomyces sp. NPDC054840. Next base: position 299 of record NZ_JBSGZP010000379.1, on the reverse strand, counting down.
CTCCGGCCCGGATGCGGACCTGATCCAGGAGGGGCGCTCCGACTGGACCGAGGTCCACGCGATGAGCGCCGAGGGCGCCGTGCTCGTACGGCCGGACGGGTTCGCGGCCTGGCGCTCGGAGGGAGCCGTGGCCGATGCCGCGGCGACGCTGCGCGAGGTCCTCTCGACGGTACTGCGCCGGGCGTGAGAACCTCGCCCCCGCTTCCGCCGGCCGTGCGTGCGGCCGGCGGAAGGGGTTCAGCGGCAGGCCCAGCAACCTGCCCAGCAGCCGGCGTCCGCCGCGGCGGTACGCCGGCGGC
>NZ_JBSGZP010000378.1:0-7251 GCF_053611065.1 Streptomyces sp. NPDC054840 | reverse complement strand
GGGCTGCGGGGCGAGGACTCCTCAGGCGCCCCGATCCCGCTCCAGCACGCCCCGTGCGAAGGCCGCCTGCCCGGCGTGCTGAAGGTCGTCCTCCAGCACGCTGACCAGGCGTACCCCGAGGGTGACCGGCGGATCCCAGCGTTCGTCGACCACCCGGTCCAGATCGGCGGCGGCGAGCCCGCGGACGAACCGCACGGTCCGCTCGTGCACCGCGTCGAAGTACCCCAGCAGCAGCTCGCCCGAATCGACCCGGACGGTGTGGACGTCCCGCGGCGAGTGCCCGTACCCGGTGGACCCGGCGGGCAGCGGCAGTGCGAACCGGTCCGACCAGCCCTCGGAGTCCCACACCTGCTCGGTGCCGGCCGCGTCCGCGAGGTGGTCGTCCTGAATCCGGGTCAGGTGCCAGACGAGCCAGGTGACCGAGTTCGCCGCCGGGTCCACGCGAGCGTTGAGCAGCTCCGGCGGGGCCCCTTCGACGACCTCGTGCACGATCTCCCGGATGCGTCCGAAACCGTCGGCGATGACGTCCGTAGCCTTCATGGACCCACCATGCAAGGCCGGGGGGCCCGACCGCCGCGAGCGACACGCGGAGGCCGGGCCGGCGGGTCGGCGGGCCGGGTGACGGGACGTCCGGTCAGCGGGTGGCGTCGGCCTTCTCGGCCTTCTCTGCCGATTCCGCCCGCTCGGTCACCGTGGCGGGCTCGGCCACCATGGGCTGTCCGGCGGTCGCCGCCACGGTGCCCTGCCCGCTCCGCAGGCCGATCCAGCTGATCACCGCGACCAGCGCGAAGGCCACCGCCCCGATGCCGAAGGTGAGGGTGAACCCGGACTCGGCGGGCAGTGGGGCAACCCCCGCGGGCAGGTGCTCGATGGTCTTGGAGGCCAGGATCGTGGTGACGACGGCGCTGCCTATCGCGCTGCCCGTGGAGCGGGAGATCGAGTTGATGCCGTTGGCGATGCCGCTCTGGTGGTGCGGGACGCTGGACATGATCACGGCGGGCATGGCGGCGTAGCCGAAGCTGACGGCCGCACCGACGACGAGCCCGGCGCCGATCACCGAGAGGCTGTGCTGGTGGTCCAAAACCAGCCAGGCGAAGCCGGCGGCGCCCAGGGCCGCGGCCAGGGCCAGCGCCGTGCGCGGACCGCGGTGGCGCACGATCTGACCGCCCACGGGCGAGGCCAGCAGCGAGACGATGGCGCCGGGCAGCAGGAACTGCACGGAGGCGCGCAGGATGGACGCGTCGAAGCCGTAGCCGGTGAGGGCCTCGGGCATCTGGACGAGGTAGGAGACGCCCAGGAAGTTCGCGAACATGCCGAAGCCGACGAGGACGCCGGCCAGGTTGGCCATCAGCACGGGGCGGTGGACGAACATCTTCATGTCGACGAGCGGCTCGCGCACCTTGCGCTCGACGAGCACCCAGACGGTGGCCATGACGGCGGCGCCGGCGAAGCTGCCCAGCGTACGGGCGGAGCCCCAGCCCCACTCGTGGCCCTGGGAGATCGGCAGCAGGAGCAGCAACAGCGCGATGCCGAGGGTCAGTGAGCCTAGGAAGTCGGTCCGGCCGCCGGTCTTGTGCCGGGTCGCCGGGACCAGGAACGCGACCGCGAGCAGGGCGAGGAGCGCGAAGCCGGTCGCCATCCAGAAGGCGTTGCGGTAGTCCGCGCCGGAGCCGGAGGTGAGCAGCCCGGTCGCGACGAGCGCGAGCCCGCTGCCGAACGCGAGCGTGCCGCTTACCAGGGCCATCGCACCCGGCAGCTTCTGCGGCCGGACTTCTTCGCGCAGGACCGACAGGGCCAGCGGGAAGATCGCGGTGGCGGCTCCCTGGAGCACCCGGCCCAGGATCAGCAGCGGCAGCGAGGACGCCAGCGCGGCGATGACGGAGCCGACGACCATGACACCGAGCACGGCGACCAGGGTGGGCTTCTTGCCGTGCTGGTCGCCGAACCGGCCGAGCAGCGGGGTGAAGACGGCGGCCGACAGCAGGGTGGCGGTGGTCACCCAGCTCACGTTGGCCGTGGTCGTGCCGAGGTCTTGGCGGATGAGGCCGAGGATCGGGACCGGAAGGGTCTGCATCATCGACACGACCATGGCGGCCAGGCTCAGGGCGAAGACGATGACCGTCTCGTTCCGGTGCCCGGCGGCCGGGGTGGCGGTGGAGGGGGTGCTCATGGCTGGGGTGAACCTTCTTCGGGTTCCGGAGCTGAAGAGCTTCGGAACGCAGATGTTTGACCTTCTCAAGTAACTCGACCGACGGTAGACGTCGATAGTTAAGGTGGTCAAGTAAACAATTGATAATGTGAACCATCCTGAGTACGCTCCAGGTATGAGCGACACCGCCACGCAGACCCCCACCAAGCTCCAGCTGCTGGAGCTGCTCGCCGCGATCGGCACCGCCCAATGGCGCGAGTTCGCGGCAGCCGCGGCCCAGCATGGGCTGACCTCCACCCAGGCCCGGGTCCTCGCCCAGCTCGACGGCCCCGTGCCCATGCGCGGCCTCGCCACCCTGCTCGTGTGCGACGCCTCCAACGTGACCGGCATCGTCGACCGGCTGGAGGCCCGCGAGCTGGTCCGCCGGGAGCCGGACCCGGCCGACCGCCGCGTCAAGAACGTCGTCGCGACGGACGCGGGCCGCGAGGTCATCCGCCGCGTACGGGAGGAGATGCAGGCCATGCACGGCGCGCTGGACACCCTCGACGAGGCCGAGAGCGCGACGCTCTACGCCCTGCTGGGCCGACTGCGTCCCTCGATGGAGAAGAGCTAGTCTCGACCTCCATGAGCACGCTTCAGACGATCAATGACGTACCCGTCCTGATGTGCGGGGCCGAGGGTGAAGTCATCGCCGGTGAACGCGAGGCCCTGGACTGCATAGGCGATGCCTCCCACCAGGGCGCCGAGTGGGTCGTCATCCCCGTCGAGCGCTTCGACGAGGCGTTCTTCCGGCTGAGCACCCGCGTCGCCGGCGAGATCATCCAGAAGTTCGTCCAGTACCGGGTGGGCGTCGTCGTCCTCGGTGACATCTCCCGCCACACGGCGGACAGCGCGGCGCTGCGGGACTTCGTCCGCGAGTGCAACCGGGGGCGCCAGACGTGGTTCCTCGCCGACGCCGACGAGCTGCGCGGGCGCCTGACCGGGGCGGGGGCGTGAGCGGCGGCGGGATCCGGATCCTGCGGGCGGCCGACCGGACCGCCACCGTCTGGAAGAACGGCGGGGGAGTCACCCGGGAGATCGCGGCATGGCCCGAAGGCGCGGACATGGACGACTTCGGCTGGCGGGTGAGCCTGGCCGAGGTCGCGGCCGACGGGCCGTTCTCGGCCTTCCCCGGCATCGCGCGTACCCTGACCCTCGCCGAGGGCGCGGGTATGGACCTCACGGTGGCGGGCGTACGCCGCCCGGTGGACGAGCGGTTCGCGCCGCAGGACTTCCCCGGGGACGAGCCGACGGACTGCCGGCTGCTCTCGGGTCCCGTCGTGAACTTCAACGTGATGTACCGCAGGGGCGCGGTGGAGGCTCAGACCGCCGTCGTACGGGGTCTGCTCACCCTCACGGTCCCGCCGGGCGGGACGCTGCTGGTGGCCGCCCTGGAAGGACCGGCGGTACTCGAACGGGCCGCTGACCGCACGGAGCTTCTCCCCTACGACGCGGCCCTGCTGACGGGACCGCTCGACTGCCGGGTCCGTACGGCCGGACGCGCGGCTGTCGTGCGCTTCGCCGCCGCATAAGGGGGCCGGGCCCGCGGTGCCCGGTTCGCCCGCTGGCCGCGTCGGCCGCGCGCACCGAGCACTTCGGGCGGCCGGCGCTACTGTGCCACGGGCGTCGAAGCCCTCGTCTTCCCGCCAAGCAGTGTCCGGTCCGGCACTGATCCGGGAGCGCCCCGCTCCCCGTTCGCACGGGCCCGCCGCCGGTGGGCCCCCGTGGCGTGTCCGGTGCCGGGCCCCGTACCGGGTCAGGCCGACGCGCGCCGCACGAGGGCCGTGGCGGTGATCACCGGATCGGGCGTGGTCCGCCCGCGGGGACAGCCGTCCGGACCCCCGTTCAGACTGCGCATCAGCAGCCGCGCCATCAGCCGGCCCATGCCCTCGATGTCCTGGCGTACGGTCGTCAGCGGCGGATCGGCGCTCTCCGCCACCGGTTCGGCGTCGTCGAAGCCGACCAGCGCCACGTCCCCGGGGACCGTCCGGCCGCTCTCCCGCAGCACGCGCAGCGCGCCGGTCGCCATCAGGTCGTTCCCGGCGAAGACGGCGTCGATCCCGCCGTCCCGGTCCAGCAGTTCCGCCATCGCGCGGGCGCCGCCCGCCGGGGTGAAGTCCCCCTCGGCGACCAGCTCCGGCCCGGCGGCCGCCAGTGCGTCCCGGTAGCCGCTGAGCCGGTCGGCCGCCGAGGTCTGGTCGAGCGGGCCCGCGATGTGAGCGATCCGTTTCCGGCCCTGCGCCAGCAGGTAGCGCACCGCCTCCCGCGCGCCCCCGCGGTTGTCGGCGTCCACGTAGGCCACCCCCTCGTCCTCGCCCTCCCCGGACCCGGTGGTCCAGCCGGGCCGGCCTCCGTAGACCGTGGGCATGCCGATGCGGCGGGTGATGGCGGGCAGCGGGTCGTCGGTGTGCAAGGAGAAGGCGAGGGCCCCGTCGACGTGGCCGCCCGCCAGGTAGCGCTCGATCCGGTCGTAGTCGCCGCGGTCCTCGACCAGCAGCAGGACGAGCTGGGTGTCGTGTGCGGTCAACTCCTTGGCGATGCCGCGGACCTGGCGCGAGAAGAACGGGTCCGAGAAGATCCGGATCTCCGGCTCGGCGATGATCACAGCAACGGCCCCGGTGCGCCGGGTGACGAGCGTACGGGCCGCGTGGTTGGGGACGTACCCCAGCTCGCGGATCGCCGTTCGGACCCGGTCCACCAAATGCGCGCGGACCCCGTCGCCGCCGTTGACCACGCGGGACGCGGTGGCCCGGGACACCCCGGCGTGCTCGGCGACGGCCTCCAGGGTGGGGCGGCTGCCGGGACGCGGCTCGGTCACGGATGTTCCTCCATGGGGTCCACGGGCGGTGGCCTCGACGGGCAGCAGGGTAACCGGTGGTCGCCCCCGGTCGCTGCCCCGCAGGCGGGTTACGGCCGGGTCGTGGCCCGCTCCAGCAGGCCCCGGAGTACGCGCTGTTCCTCCGGAGCGAGGCCGGCCAGCGGGGAGTCGACCGCGAGGAGCGCGAGGAGGCGCTCGCGTAGTGCTGTGCCCTCGGCGGTGAGCACGAGTCTTCCCCGGCGTCCGCGCACGGATCACCCCCGGCCATACCGTCGGACACACCGAGTACGTGATCACAGGCGGCGGGCGCCGTCTGATCGCCTTCGGGGACGCCGTGCACTCGCCCCTCCAGATCGACCACCCCGCATGGTCCTCGGGCTTCGACCACGACGGCGCCCTCGCCGCCGGACACCGCCAGCGCCTCGTCTCCGAGCTGGCGGAGCCCGGCACCGTCGGCTTCGGCGTCCACTTCGCCGACGTGGTGTTCGGGCACGTCCGGCAGGACGGAGAGGGCCCGGCCTGGCGGCCCCTGGACGTGTGAACCGGGAGTCGGGCGGCGCTCAGAACTCGGGGACGAAGGGGAGGTAGTCCGAGTGGGGGCCCGAGGGGATCACCGCGTAGCTGCTCTCGGGGAGCTCGTTCCACACGCCGGGCAGGTCACCCAGCGGCTCGGAGACCACGAGGCGGGTCTCGTCCGAGACCTCCCTGAGGTACGGCAGCTCCGGATGCAGGTGCCGGACGGTCTCGGCCCTGCTGCTGTAGTACAGCGACCGGGACTTCCCCTGACTGGAGTAGCGGAAGGCCCAGACGCGCTCGCCGTCACTCACCGCGACCGTCATCTGGAGCGGCTCGGGCACGCCGTGCTCCTTGCCGAGGCGCTCCACCAGCCCCGCCATCCTGGCCACCGCGCCCGGAGGGTCCTGGTCGAGACCGAAAGTGACCGCCAGGTAGAACATCACCTCGGAATCCGTGGACCCCTCGATGCACGGGAAGAGCGCCGGGTCGACGGCCATGCAGAGGTCACGCTGGAGCCGGTGGAAGTCCGCGATCGCCCCGTTGTGCATCCACAGCCAGCGGCCGTGGCGGAAGGGGTGGCAGTTGGACTGCTGGACCGCGGAACCCGTCGAGGCGCGGACGTGCGCGAAGAACAGCGGCGAGCGGACGTGCGCGGCGAGTTCCTGCAGGTTGCGGCTGTTCCACGCCGGGCCGACGTCCCGGAAGACCGCCGGGGTGCCGTCGCCGTCGGCGCTGTACCAGCCGATGCCGAAACCGTCGCCGTTGGTCGGTTCCGCGCCCATCCGGGAACGGAGGCTCTGGTTGATCAGCGAGTGCTCGGGGCGGTAGAGCACGGTGTCGAGGAGCATGGGCGAACCCAAGTAGGCGAGCCACCGACACATGCGTACCATCCCCTTCGCGACTGCTCCGAGCCTAACCCCACCGACGTCACGGTTCCCGCGGGACAGGCTGGTCAGGGAGCGGGCGGGTCAGGAGAAGAGCCAGCGCGTCTGGCTGTACCCGCCCTTGCCGAAACCGAAGGCCGTGCTCGGGCGCACCGCGAAGACCACCGCCTCGCCCGCGTCGGGATTCACGAACACGCCGTCGCCGATGTCGAAGTGCCACTCGCTGCCGTACTTCGCCTCCCAGGCGGCGGCGAGCCGGCGCAGCCGCTCGGGATCGGTGACCCGGGCCGCCACACCCTCGACGACCAGGTCGAATCCCTCGTGGAGGGTGTTGGTGCCGGTGGTGAGGACGACGTGCGCGTTGCCGCGGAGGTTCTTGGCCTTGCGTTCCTCGGGCCCGGTGCAGAAGTGCAGCGCGCCGTCGGCCCAGACGCCGATCAGCGGGGTGACGTGCGGCCGCGCGTCGGGCCGTACGGTCGTCAGCCAGTACAGCTCCGCCGCGGCCAGCCGGGTGACGGCCTCCCGCCAGGGCACGGCCGTCGCCCGCTCGTCGCTGTAGCGCGCGTCCAGTTCGGCGCGGGGTTCCTCGTCAGGCATGGGCTGTCCTCCCTGAGGCGGTCGGTCTCCAGTGTGCACCGGGGCCTGCCGGGGGAGGCCCATGCACGGGTCCCGCGCGGTGCGCGGCGGCCCCGCCGCGATGCCGACCGTCGGCACGGGGCGGCAGGGACGTGGTGGGTCAGGGCCGGATGGCCCGGTATGAGCCCGACCTCGTCGTGCGGGAGCGTCCGCGGCGCGGGTACCGGGCCCGCCGCCCCGCCCCGCCCAGGGCGTGGCGTCGTCCGCGC
>NZ_JBSGZP010000377.1:0-7254 GCF_053611065.1 Streptomyces sp. NPDC054840 | reverse complement strand
GGGTGGCAGTACGTCCGCCCGCGCGGTGTCCACCACCAGCCGCCACTGCGTGCCGTGCCCCGCCGGAACGGTGAAGTCCTGCGGCTCCGCACCCGCGTTGAACATCAGCAGGAACGAGTCGTCGGTGATCCGCTCCCCACGGGTGCCCGGCTCGGAGATCGCCTCCCCGTTCAGGAAGACGGTCAGCGCCTTCGCGTGCTGCGCCTGCCAGTCCCGCGCCCGCATCTCCTCCCCGTGCGGGGTGAACCAGGCGATGTCGGAGAGCTCGTCGTGCGTGCCCTCCACCGGCCGCCCGTGGAAGAACCGGCGCCGCCGGAAGACCGGGTGATCGCGGCGCAGCCACACCATCCGCCGGGTGAACTCCAGCAGCGACGGCGCCGGCTTGCCGGGCTCCGGCCAGTGCACCCACGACAGCTCGTTGTCCTGGCAGTAGGCGTTGTTGTTGCCCTGCTGGGTGCGCCCGAACTCGTCGCCGTGGCTGAGCATCGGCACCCCCTGCGACAGCATCAGGGTGGCCGTGAAGTTACGCATCTGGCGTTCGCGCAGCTCCAGGATCTCCGGATCCTCGGTCGGCCCCTCCACACCGCAGTTCCAGGAGCGGTTGTGCGTCTCGCCGTCCCGATTTCCCTCCCGGTTGGCCTCGTTGTGCTTCTCGTCGTACGAGACCAGGTCGTTCAGGGTGAAACCGTCATGGCAGGTCGTGAAGTTGATCGACGCCAGCGGGCGCCGACCGTCGTCCTGGTACAGGTCCGAGGAGCCCGTCAGCCGCCCCGCGAACTCCGCGAGCGTGCGCGGCTGCCCGCGCCACAGGTCCCGTACGGTGTCCCGGTACTTGCCGTTCCACTCGGTCCACAGCGGCGGGAAGTTGCCCACCTGGTAGCCGCCCTCGCCCAGGTCCCAGGGCTCCGCGATCAGCTTCACCTGGCTGACCACCGGATCCTGCTGGACCAGGTCGAAGAACGACGACAGCCGGTCCACCTCGTGGAACTGGCGGGCCAGCGTCGCCGCCAGGTCGAAGCGGAACCCGTCCACGTGCATCTCGGTGACCCAGTAGCGCAACGAGTCCATGATCAGCTGGAGGACGTGCGGCGAGCGCATCAGCAGCGAGTTGCCGGTGCCGGTGGTGTCCATGTAGTGGCGCGGATCCTCCGCCAGCCGGTAGTACGAGGCGTTGTCCAGCCCGCGGAAGGACAGCGTCGGGCCCAGGTGGTTCCCCTCCGCGGTGTGGTTGTAGACGACGTCGAGGATCACCTCGATGCCGGCCTCGTGCAGGGCCCGGACCGCGGACTTGAACTCCAGCACCTGCTGGCCGCGGTCGCCCGAGGCGTAGCCGTTGTGCGGGGCGAAGAAGCCGATGGTGTTGTAGCCCCAGTAGTTGCTCAGCCCGTCGTTGACCAGCCGGTGGTCGTTGACGAACTGGTGGACCGGCATCAGCTCCAGCGCCGTCACCCCGAGCTTGGTGAGGTGGCCGATGACCGCCGGGTGCGCCAGCGCCCCGTAGGTGCCGCGCAGCTCCTCGGGAAGGTCCGGATGGTGCATGGTCAGACCCTTGACGTGGGCCTCGTACAGCACGGTGTGGTGGTACTCGTGACGAGGCGGCCGGTCGTTGGCCCAGTCGAAGTACGGGTTCACCACCACCGAGCTCATCGTGTGCGGGGCGGAGTCCAGGTCGTTGCGCGAGTCCGGCCGGCCGAAGTGGTAGCCGTACACCGCCTCGTTCCAGCTGACCTGGCCGCTGATGGCCCGGGCGTACGGGTCCAGCAGCAGTTTGGCCGCGTTGCAGCGCCGCCCGCGTTCGGGCTCGTACGGCCCGTGCACGCGGAATCCGTAGCGCTGGCCCGGCATGACGCCGGGCAGGTACGCGTGACGGACGAAGGCGTCCGTCTCGCGCAGTTCCACGGCGGACTCCGACCCGTCGTCGTGGAGGAGGCACAGCTCGATGCGTCGGGCGGCCTCCGAGTAGACCGCGAAGTTGGTGCCGGCGCCGTCGTACGTGGCACCCAGCGGATACGGCTGCCCTGGCCAGACCTGCATAGATAACGACTCTTCCCTCATTGCCCGAAGATGTCCCGGCCGACCCGGCATGGACCACGTCCCTGCCAGATCTTCCCCGAAAGAGGGGCCGCAAGCGCGGACTTGGCAGGGGTCCTACCGGGTGACCCGCAGAGCTGATATGCGGGTCAGCGGACTGTGTGCGCATCGGATAATGGGTCAACCGACACCCCCCGTAGGCGCCGTCGGGCTGCACCGGGCCGCACGCGCGGAGTACCCTTCCGTGATCACTGGAGACGGGCGTCCAGACGCAGAAGGCGGTGCACGGGTGAGCTCGGGAGGTCTGGAGCTGCCCCCTGGTGACAGCAGTCACGAGGGTGGCCCGGCGGACGCCCCAGGGGGTGTCCCCGGCGGGACTCCCACGGGGACCCCGGCAGGGGCGGTCTCCCTGGCGGGCGGACCGGCCGAGGCCGGGAACGCGGGGACCGGCGTGGAGCTGGACTGGGGCACGGAGGCCTGGAGCGAGGTCCGGACCCGGGCACAGCGGGCCGGCCGTGCGTACATATGGCTGAATCTCATCGAACAGCGCTTGCGTGCGGTGGTCGGGGCGGTCCTCCGGCCGATCTACGGACCGGTGCACGGCACCGACGACTGGGTCGTCGCGGCGGCCGGGCCCGCCGGGCAGGAATGGGTGCAGCGGGCGGTCGCCGTGCGCGAGGTCAGCCGGCGCAAGGGCTACCTGCTCGACTCGGCCGACGACAACGTGCTGAGCTTCCTGACCCTGCCCCAGCTGCGCGAGCTGATGGTCCAGCACTGGCCCTGCTTCGAACCGTACTTCGACGACCGGCGCGAGATCGAGCTGGCCCTGGACGAGCTGGAGGTCACCCGCAACGTCGTCTCCCGCAACCGGGCCCTGTCCCGGCCCGTGCTGGAGCAGGCCGAGCGGGCCTCGGCGCGCCTGCTGGAGGTACTGGGCGGGGTCTCCGGCAGCCCCTCCGCGGAGCGGCTTCCGATCGACGCCGTCGAGGACCTGGTGGGCGACCGGTACGCGGACGTCATCTCGGTCCACCCCGACCGGGTACGACTGCAGCGCCAGCTCCCGGCCGAGGACCTCTTCGGCGGCGCGCGGCGGCTCGACGCCATCGGCATAGGGCTCAACCTGCTGGTCCAGAACTTCTCGGGCCGAAGACTCGTCCGGCTCACGGAGGCCGGCTGCCGGGTGCGGCTGCTGTTCCTGAACCCGGCGAGCAGCGCCGTGAAGCGGCGCGAGCGGGAACTGGGTCTGCGCAAGGGCGAGCTGAGCCGCTCGGTCGAGATGAACATCCTGCACGTCCGCCGGGTCCGGGCGGGACTGCGCGACCCCTCCCGCTTCGAGATCCACGTCTTCGACGAGACCCCGCGGTTCACCGCCTACCTGGTGGAGGGGCAGTCCTCGGGCATCGCGGTGGTCCAGTCCTACCTGCGGCGGGCGCGCGGCATGGAATCCCCGGTCCTGGTGCTGCGGGGCGGCGGTCGCGGGGTGCCGAAGGACGCGGAGCACGGGCTGTTCACGACGTACCGGGAGGAGTTCGAGTCGATGTGGGAGGACTCCCGGCCGGTCTCCTGACCCGAGATCCGGTGGCCCCGGCGCGCCCCCGGCGGCCTGGCTGTCAGTGCCCCGTGGCAGGCTGAAACCCGTTGACCGAAGGTGTACGGGGGAGGGGCACGGGGTGGAGGACTGGCGCGGCATGGGGGACTGGCACGGCGGTGTGCTGATCGGATTCGACCTGGAGACGACCGGCACGGAGCCGGGGGAGTCGCGGATCGTGACGGCGGCCCTGGTCGAGGTGCGGGGCGGAGCGGTGCGCGAGCGGCGCGGCTGGCTCGCGGACCCGGGGATACCGATCCCGGAAGGGGCCTCGGCGATCCACGGGATCAGCACGGAGCGCGCGGTCGCCGAGGGGCGCCCGGTGCGGGAGGTCGCGGACGAGGTCGCCGAGGCCCTGGTCGGGCACTGGCGCGCGGGCGCGGTGGTGGTCGCGTACAACGCGGCCTTCGACCTGACCCTGCTGACGGCCGAGCTGGCCCGGCACGGGCTGCCGTCGCTGGCCGACCGGCTGGGCGGCGCACGGACCGGACCGGTGGTGGACCCGCTGACCATCGACCGGGCCGTGGACCGCTACCGGCGGGGCAAGCGCACCCTGGAGGCGGTCTGCGGGGTGTACGGGGTCACCCTCGACGACGCGCACGACGCCGGGGCGGACGCGCTGGCCGCGGTCCAGGTGGCCCGCGCGATAGCCGAGCGGCATCCCGAGGTGGCCGGGCTCAGCCCGGCCGACCTGCACACGCGGCAGAGCACCTGGCACGCGCGCTGGGCCCGGGACTTCCAGTCGTACCTGCGCCGCCAGGGCACCCCGGACGCGGTGATCGACGAGGCCTGGCCGCTGCGTGGCCTGATCCCGGCCCAGGCCGGCCCGGTCGACGATGGCCCGGTCGACGAGACACCCCCTAGAACGAACTCCAGCGCGCCGCCCGGTCGCCGTTCCTGAGCGAGGCCACGCGACGGCGGAATTCGGCCAGTGCCTTCGGGCCGGCGGGGGCGTGCTGGGCGACCCAGGCGCAGCTGGCCGTCTCCCGGGCGCCGCGCAGGACCGCGCAGCCCTCCCAGTCGCGGACGTCCCACCCGTACGCCGCCACGAAGGCCTCGTACTCCGCGGCGGGCATGCCGTACCGGTCGTGGGAGAGCGCCATCACCACCAGGTCGTGCTCGCGCAGATCGGCCGACACGGTCTCCAGATCCACCAGGGCCGGGCCGTCGGGGCCCACGTGGACGTTGCGCGGCAGGGCGTCGCCGTGGACCGGACCCGGAGGCAGCCGCGGGGTCAGGGCCGCCAGCTCATCGGCGTAGGCGTCCCGGCGGGCCCGCAGATAGGCCGCGTCGGCCGGGTCGACCGCGTCCCCCGCCAGCCGCAGCCAGCGCTCGACCCCGGCCAGCAGGTCCCGCGGGGGAAGGGCGAACGGCGGCTCGGGCAGCGCGTGCACGAGGCGCAGCAGCGCCGCCAGGTCCCCGGGCCCAGCGCGCCGTACCGCGTCCGGCAGCCGGTGCCACAGGGTCAGCGGGTGCCCGTCCACCAGCCGGGGCTTCGGCTCGGCCGCGCGGACCGCCGGGATCCCGGACGCGGCGAACCAGCCGGACACCGCGAGTTCCCGTTCGGCTCGCTCCAGGAGGGCCGCCTCCCGCCCCACCTTCACGACCAGGTCGCCGAGGGCGAAGACCGCGTTCTCGCCGAGCGCGAGGAGCACCGCCGTGCCGGGCGTGCCCCGGGTCAGGCCCGCATCCGCCAGTACGTTCCGCGCCCGCGCCTCGTCCATACCGCCCGCTCCCGCCCTCGTCGTGGATCCGCTCCCGCCCGTCAGTATGTGGTGGCTTCCGGCGGGTGGCCCGATCCTGGAGTCATGTGTGCCGACCATGACGGACGCGCCGACCGCGGACCTTCGGTCGTGACGCGGCGCGCCCTGCGCACCACCCTCTCCGCGTGTGCCTCGTTCTTCGTGTGCCTGTACGCGCTGGACCGGCCGGTGGCGGCGACGTACGCGCTGTTCGCCGCGGTGTCGATGGCGGCCCTCTCCCACATCCCCGGCACCGGACGCCAGCGGGCGGCCGTCATCGTCAAGGTGACGCCGGTGGCCTGGCTGCTGCTCACCATCGGCACGTACCTGGCGATCCGGACCTGGAGCGCGGTGGCCGGCATGCTCCTGATCGGCTTCGCCCTGGCCTTCGTGGCGGCGGCCGGGCCCCGTGCGGCGGGCGCCGCCCCGGGCCTGCAGCTGCTCTACATCCTGCCGTGCTTCCCGCCGTACGCGCCGGACACCCTCCCCGAACGGCTCGCGGGGGCGACCTTCGGCCTGCTGCTGCTCGTCCTCGCCGAGGCCTTCGTCCTGCCGGAGAAGCCCGGGCCCACCTACCGTCGGCTGGCCGCCGGCGCCGCCGGCACCGCCGCCCGCTGCGTTGCCGAGCTGGGCCGTGCCCCGTACACGCTGTCCGCCGCCTCCGCCGATGCGGCCCAGGCGGCCGGCGGGTCGCTGCGCCCCATCCGGGTCGACGAGGCCGACCGTCCCGCCGGGCCGGGCCTGCGGGACCGCGCCCTGTCCCACGCGGGCCTGGCCGCCCGCACCCTCCTCGCCCGGCTGGTGAACCTGCCCCCGCCACCCCCGCCCCCGGGCCCGGTGCCGATGGAGCGGGAGGCCGAGGTGCTGACCGCGGTCGGCCGGGCCGTCACCGAGACCGCCGCCCTGCTGGACGGCACGGCCGCTGCGACCGAAGCGGCCGACGACCTGCGGCGCGTACGGGAGCAGGCCGCCGCCTCGGCCGCGCGGGAGGCACCCACGAACGCCGCGCGGGGCCGTCGGCGGGCGGCGCTGCTGGAGGTGACGGACGCGGCCGTGGCCTTGGCGACGGCCGCCGACGTGGCGGTACGGGGCCGGCGCGCGCGGGTGCCCGACGACATCGATTCGGGCCGGTTCTGGTACGCCGGCGAACGCGCGCCGCGCCTGTGGTGGCACCGGCTGGCGGGACACGCCGGGCCGCGCTCCGTGTACTTCCAGAACGCCGTCCGGATCAGCCTCGCGCTGGCGGCCGCCCGCACGATCGCGGGCGTGGACTCGCTGCCCCACGGCTTCTGGGCGATGCTGGCCGTCCTCAGCCTGACCCGGACCACCGCCGCCCAGACCCGGGCGACCGTACGCGTGGCAATCACCGGCACCATGCTCGGCGCCCTTGCCACGGGCTCGCTGCTGGCCCTGATCGGCGGCCACACCACCGTCTACGCGATCGCCCTGCCGTTCGTGATGCTCACCGCGTTCCGGGTGGGGCCGGTCAAGGGCGTCGGCTGGGCCCAGGGCATGTTCACCCTCGTGGTTGCCTTCGTCTTCGCCCAGCTCGCGCCCGTGACCTGGCAGCTGGCCGAGGTCAGGATCCTGGACGTGGTCATCGGCAGTCTGATCGGTGTGGTGTTCGGGGTGCTCGCCTGGCCGCGGGGGGCGCAGCGGGAGCTGCACCGGGCGGTCGCCCGGCTGCTGACGACCGAGGCCGAGACGGTCGAGCGCGCCACGGCCGCCGTGGTGGAGGGAGGGTCGGGGCACGTCCCCGACGACCGGCCACTGCAGCACGCGCTGACCATGGCCGAGTCGGCGTTCGCACAGCACCAGAACGAGCCACGGACGACCGAGGACCCGACCACGGACTGGCAGGCGGCCATGATGTCGGGTCACCACGTCCTGTGG
>NZ_JBSGZP010000376.1:0-7264 GCF_053611065.1 Streptomyces sp. NPDC054840 | reverse complement strand
GCCCGCGAACAGCGGGTGCGGGCGGGTCGGGCGCGAGCGCAGCTCCGGGTGGGCCTGGGTGGCCACCAGGTAGGGGTGCACCTCGCGCGGGTACTCGACGTACTCGACGAGCTTGTTGTCCGGGGAGGTACCGGAGAAGACGAGGCCCGCCTTCTTCTCCAGCTCGCCGCGGTAGGCGTTGTTGACCTCGTAGCGGTGGCGGTGGCGCTCGTCGACGTACGCCTGGTCGCCGTAGACCTCGCGCACGATGGAGCCCTCGGCGAGCTTCGCCGGGTACATGCCCAGACGCATGGTGCCGCCCAGGTCGCCCGCGCCCTCGACGAAGGCCAGCTGCTCCTCCATGGTCGAGATGACCGGGTGCGGGGTGGAGGCGTCGAACTCGGTGGAGTTGGCGTCGTCGATGCCCGCGAGGTTGCGCGCGGCCTCGATGACCACGCACTGCAGACCCAGGCACAGGCCGAGCAGCGGGATCTTGTTCTCGCGGGCGTAGGTGATCGCGCCGACCTTGCCGTTGACACCGCGGTCACCGAAGCCGCCGGGCACGCAGATGGCGTCCACGTCGCCGAGCACCGCCGCGGCACCGGCCGGGGTCTTGCAGTCGTCGGAGGTGACCCACTTGATCTGGACGCGGGCCTTGTTGGCGAAACCGCCGGCGCGCAGCGCCTCGGTCACCGACAGATAGGCGTCGGGCAGGTCGATGTACTTGCCGACCAGCGCGACCTTGACCTCGTGGTCGGGGTTGTGGACCCGGTCGAGCAGGTCCTCCCAGACCGTCCAGTCCACGTCGCGGAACGGCAGGTCGAGCTTGCGCACGACGTACGCGTCCAGGCCCTCGGTGTGCAGCACCTTCGGGATGTCGTAGATCGACTTGGCGTCGATCGCCGCGACGACGGCCGCCTCGTCCACGTCGCACATCAGCGAGATCTTGCGCTTGATGGAGGTGGGGACGTCACGGTCGGCGCGCAGCACGATCGCGTCGGGCTGGATACCGATGTTGCGCAGGGCCGCGACCGAGTGCTGGGTCGGCTTGGTCTTGAGCTCACCGGAGGGGCCGATGTAGGGGAGCAGCGAGATGTGCACGACGAAGACGTTGTCGCGGCCGACCTCGTGGCGGACCTGGCGGACGGTCTCCAGGAACGGCAGCGACTCGATGTCGCCGACGGTGCCGCCGACCTCGGTGATGACGACGTCGACGTCCTCGGTCGCCATGCGGCGGATGCGGTGCTTGATCTCGTTGGTGATGTGCGGGATGACCTGGACGGTGTCACCGAGGTACTCGCCGCGGCGCTCCTTGGCGATGACCGTGTTGTAGACCTGGCCGGTGGTGACGTTGGCCGAGCCGTCGAGGTCGACGTCGAGGAAGCGCTCGTAGTGGCCGATGTCCAGGTCGGTCTCGGCGCCGTCGTTGGTGACGAACACCTCACCGTGCTGGAACGGGTTCATCGTGCCGGGGTCGACGTTCAGGTACGGGTCGAGCTTCTGCATCGTGACCCGCAGACCGCGCGCCTTCAGCAGCGCACCCAGGCTGGAGGCCGTCAGGCCCTTGCCGAGGGAGGAAGCGACACCCCCGGTGACGAAGATGTGCTTGGTCGTCATGGCTGTGCTGTTTCGAAAAGCAGCGGGCGGCATCGCCAAGAGGGGGCTCCCGTGGTCGCGAAGTGAGGTGCGTCCGGCGCTGGCCACCGTCGATCCGAAAGGGTCTCGGGGGGCGCCGAAGCTGCGGTTTCGGGGCTCCTGATTCGCACAGGCAGACCACCGGTCCACGGGGTACCAGCCTATCAGCGCCCGGAGCGGTCCGCCTCCGGGCACGCGGCGCGCTCACCCGGTCCGGGAGCGCCGACGTGCGCCGGGGCGGCGGGGCCGCTGCTCACCCGTTCGGCCCAACCGCATTCTTCCGGGGCTCACGGAGATCACTAGGGTGCCGACATATCCTGCTCGGATATTGCACACATCACCGCCGGGCAGTCCGTCAGACGGCCTAATCGAGCCGATATACGGAATCATGGGCTCACGCGGAGATCCCTGCACACAGGAGACCGCGCAACCGCGCAATGCAAGCGCCCTTCGGGGCGGACGTGGCCGTTCGACTGGAGATGCACGTGTCCGGGCGCATCGAGGATTACGCACTGATCGGGGACATGCAGACCGCGGCACTGGTCTGTCGGGACGGAGCGGTGGACTGGCTGTGCCTGCCACGCTTCGACTCGCACGCCGTGTTCGCGAGCATTCTCGGCACCGAGGATCACGGGTTCTGGCGGATCGGCCCGTCGTTCCCGGCGGGCACCGAGGCCCCGCGTGCGACACGCCGCCGCTACCGCGGTGACTCGCTGGTGCTGGAGTCGGAGTGGGACACCCCGCGCGGCAGGGTCCGCGTGATCGACTTCATGCCGCCCCGAGAGGACCACGCGCCCCAGCTGATCCGCATCGTGGAGGGCATCAGCGGGCGGGTGCAGATGCGCTCGGCGCTGCGGATGCGCTTCAGCTACGGGCGGGTCGTGCCGTGGGTGCACAAGGTCGACGGGCGCACCGTGGCCGTCGCCGGCCCCGACTCGGTCTGGCTGGACGCCGACGCGCAGACCTACGGCAAGGACCTGACGACGTACTCCGACTTCACCGTCGGACCGGGCGACCGGAAGGCCTTCAGCATCAGCTGGCAGGCCTCGCACCGCGACGCGCCCGAGACCCCCGACGCCGAGGCGGCGCTGGAGTCGACCACCGACTTCTGGCGCGAGTGGGTCGAGCAGTGCACCTACCACGGGCCCTACCGGGAGGCGGTGATCCGCTCGCTGATCACCCTCAAGGCCCTCACCTACGGCCCCACAGGGGGGATCGTCGCCGCGCCGACCACTTCCCTCCCCGAGGAGATCGGCGGGGTCCGCAACTGGGACTACCGTTACACCTGGCTGCGGGACGCGGCCATCACCCTCTCCTCGCTGCTGCGCACCGGATACCGCGAGGAGGCCCGCGCCTGGCGCGAGTGGCTGCTGCGCGCGGTCGCCGGCGACCCGGAGAACCTGCAGATCATGTACGGGATCGCGGGCGAGCGGGAGCTCGGCGAGACCGAGCTCGACTGGCTGCCCGGCTACGAGAACTCCCGCCCGGTCCGCGTCGGCAACGGCGCCGCGGGCCAGCTCCAGCTCGACGTGTACGGCGAGGTCACCGAGGCCCTGCACCTGGGCCACATGACGGGGCTCGCCCGCAGCGACTACGCCTCGCTGCTGCAGCTCAAACTGATCCGCTATCTGGAGACCCACTGGGACCAGCCGGACGAGGGCATCTGGGAGGTGCGCGGCCCGCGCCGCCACTTCGTGCACTCGAAGGTGATGGCCTGGGTGGCCGTGGACCGCACGATCAAGCTGATCGAGAGCGGGGACGCGGACGGCCCGCTGGAGCGGTGGCGCGAGCTGCGCGACGAGATCCACCAGGACGTGTGCGAGAAGGGTTACGACAAGGAGCGCAACACCTTCACCCAGTCGTACGGGTCGAAGGAGCTGGACGCCTCCCTGCTGCTGATCCCGCAGATGGGCTTCCTGCCGCCGGACGACAAGCGGGTCATCGGCACCATCGAGGCGATCCAGCGCGAGCTGTCCACGCCCGACGGTTTCATCCTGCGCTACCCGACCGCCGGCGAGGAGGCCGGCGTGGACGGATTGGAAGGCGACGAGGGAGCCTTCCTGGCCTGCTCGTTCTGGATGGCCGACGACCTGGCGATGATCGGCCGGGTGGACGAGGCACGGCGGCTGTTCGAGCGGCTGCTGGCGCTCCGCAACGACTTGGGCCTGCTCGCCGAGGAGTGGGACCCGCGGCTCCAGCGGCAGGTCGGGAACTTCCCGCAGGCCTTCAGCCACGTTCCGCTGATCGACACGGCCCTGCGGCTGACGGCCAGCGGGGCGTACGGCGGCTGACACCGGAGCGGCTCGCCGGGGCGCGGACTTTCTCGCCGCGCCCCGGTGATCGTCCGCGCCTACGCTGGAGGGGTCCTATGCCCTCCCTCCGGTGGAAGGGGCAGCCATGGCTCCCCTGTCGAAGGCGGGCGCGGCACTGACCGCGCTCCGCGAGGATCTGTCCGGCGAGGTCTTCGCTCCGGAGGATCCGGGGTACGACGAGGCCCGCACCCTCTTCAACGCGATGATCGACCGCAGACCCGCCGTGATCGCCCAGTGCGAGAGCGCGGCGGACGTGGTGACGGCCGTGCGTTTCGCGAGGGAGCTGGACCTGAACATCGCCGTGCGCGGCGGCGGGCACAGTGTGGCCGGGATGTCCCTCAACGACGGCGGCCTCGTCGTGGACCTGCGGCGGATGCACGAGGTGACGGTCCATCCGGCGGCCCGGGCCGCGCACATCGGCGGCGGGGCCACGATGAGCCACCTGGACCGCGCCTGCGCGCCGTACGGGCTGGCGACGACCGGCGGCCGCGCCTCCACCACCGGTGTCGGCGGCTACGTCCTGGGCGGCGGCAGCGGCTGGCTGGACCGGAAGTTCGGCCTGGCCGTGGACAACCTGCTGGGCGTGGACCTGGTCACCGCCGAGGGCGAGCTGGTCCACGCGACCACGGAGGAGCACCCGGAGCTGTTCTGGGGTCTGCACGGCGGCGGGGGGAACTTCGGCATCGCCACCTCGCTGACCCTGCGGCTGTACGAACTGCCCGCCATGTCGATCGCGTTCCTGCTGTACCTGCCGGAGCGCGGGCCCGAGGTGCTCCGTACGTACCGGGACGTCATCGAGGCCGCACCGCCCGAGGCTGCGGGCGCCGCCCTCTACCTGACCGGCCCGCCCGAGGAGTTCGTCCCACCGCACCTGATCGGCCGGCTGCTGGCGGGGGCCCTGCTGACGTACGCGGGCCCCGAGGAGGAGATGCGCAAGCTGGCCGAACCGCTGCTGGCGATCCCCCACGAGTCGGAGATCGTCACGGCCATCCCGTACGCCGATCTCCAGTGCATGATCGACGACCCGCCGGGGATGCGGAACTACTGGTCGGCCGAGTACCTCACCAGCTGTCCCGACGCGTTCGTGGACGTCTTCTGTGCCCGCGCCGAGGCCATGCCGGTACCGACCGGCACCCAGCACCTGGTCTTCCCGCAGGGCGGCGCCATCGCCACCGGCCCGGCCGACTACCCTGTGCCGTACCGCGACGCGCCGTGGGCGGTGCACCCGTTCGGGATCTGGGAGGACGCGGCCGACGACGAGCGCTGCCGGCAGTGGGTCAAGGACGTCCGCGCCGACGTCCGGCCGTGGAGCACCGGCGCGGTCTACCTCAACTTCACCGGGGACGAGGGCGCGGAGCGGGTGGTCTCGGGCCTCGGCACCGAGAACATGCAGCGGCTGGGCGCGCTGAAGCGGCAGTACGACCCGGACAACATCTTCCGCTTCAACCACAACATCCGGCCCGCCTGACGATGGGCACAAGTCTGCCGGTAGCGTCCCGCGATATGGAAGACCAGGGCGGGATCACGGTTCAGCGGGCACTGGAACTGCCGGGGCTGCGCGGCGGACTGCCGGAGGTGGTGGCCTGCGCCGACCGTCTGGGGCGGACCGTCCGCTGGGTGCACGCGGGCGAGGTGCCGAACATCGCCTCCCTGCTCAAGGGCGGTGAGCTGCTGCTGACCACGGGTTTGGGCCTCGGCACCCGGCCGGCCGAGCAGCGGGCCTTCGTACGCCGCCTCGCGGACCGCGGGATCGCCGCGCTGGTCGTCGAACTGGGCCCGCGCTTCACCCGGCTGCCCGCCACCCTCGTGGAGACCGCGCGCTCGGCGGGGCTGCCCCTGGTCCAGCTCCACCGGGAGGTCCCCTTCGTCGCGGTGACGGAGGAGGTCCACACCGAGATCGTCAACCACCACTACGCCCTGCTCCAGCGGGCCGAGGAGGTCCACCGCCGCTGCACGGAGGCCCTGCTGGGCGGTGGGGGCATCCCGCAGGTCCTGCGGATCCTGGCCGACTTCTCTGCGAACCCGGTCTTCCTGGAGACCCCCGACGGGCAGCTCCTGTACGCCGCCGGCAGCGCGGCGGGAGACGCGGGCGCGGACCCGCTCCAGGTGTGGGAGGGCCTGCGGGGCCAGCGCGAGGCCGAACCCTCCACCAACACGGTGGTGGTCGACGTCCCGGGCGGGGGCCACGGCACCGGCTCGGTCCGGGCCCGCGTCGTCCTGGTCGGGGTCTCGGCGCCGCTGCTCCCGGTGCATCGGATGGCGGCCGAACGCACGGCCGGCGTCCTGGCCGTCGTCCTGATGCAGGCGCGGCAGGAGGAGGAGCTGGCGGCGCGCGGCCGCGGCGACTTCCTGACGGACCTGGCGGAGGGCCGCATCTCGGCGGACGACGCCCCGGCGCAGGCCCGCGTCCTGGGCTTCAAGCCGGGCGGCGGCGGTCCGCTGCTGCCGGTGGTGATGCGGCTGGCCTCGGACCTCGGGCCGTCGGGGAACTGGGCCGTCCTGGCCCGTGCGGTGCTGGAGGAGCTGTCGTCCGTCGGCGTCCCGGTCCTGCTCGGCGTCCGCCCGGTCGAGGGCCGTGTGCCGCTGCTGGTCTCCCTGCGCGCGGAGTCGGAGCGTACGGCGGTGGCGGACCGGGTCTCGGCCGCGCTGCGGGCGGGCGTCGAACGCGCGGGCCTGGACCGGGCCGACGCCCCGCCGGCCGTGGTCGTCGGGGTGGCGGGTGGCTGGGCGGCCGCCTCGGCGGGCCTGCGCCACGCCGCGGAGACCGCCACGGCGGCGCACGGCCTGCCGGCCCGCCCCTGGTACGACGCCCGGCGCCTGGACATCGACCTGCTGCTGTGGCGGCTGCGCGAACACCCCGACCTGGCGGCCTTCGTGGACCGCGCGATCGGCCCGCTGCGCACGCACGACACGACCTCGCGCCCGCCGCTCCTGCCCACGCTGGAGACGTATCTCGCCCACGCCGGCCGCAAGGCGGAGACGGCGCGTGAGCTGCACCTGAACCGGCAGACGCTGTACAACCGACTGGCCCGCATCTCGGAGCTCCTGGGCACGGACCTGGACGACCCGGAGACGGTCCTGTCCCTGAGCCTGGCCCTCCGCGCCCGCCGCCACGCGCCCACGCCTTCCTGAGGCGGCGCTGTCCGGCGGCGGGCGGGCCGGTGACCGGCGGCCCTGCGGGGCCGTCCGCCCTTCCACCGTTCCCCGGGCGCCGCCCCCGGAGCGGCGGCGCGCCACGCCCTAAAGGGCTGTCCCGTAATCCCCGGTGGATCAGCGCACGGCGTCGGATGCGGTGCATCGCAAGGCGGAGGGGCGCCCCCGTACTGGGCGTATTCGGG
>NZ_JBSGZP010000375.1:0-7271 GCF_053611065.1 Streptomyces sp. NPDC054840 | reverse complement strand
CTTCGAGGGAAGCGCTCAGTCGCCGATCAGGGCGTCCACGAACGCCTCCGGCACGAAGGGCGCCAGGTCGTCCGGACCCTCACCGAGGCCGATGAGTTTGACCGGGACGCCCAATTCGCGCTGGACGGCGACGACGATGCCACCCTTGGCGGTGCCGTCCAGTTTGGTCAGCACGATGCCGGTGATGTCCACGACCTCGGCGAAGACACGGGCCTGGGCCAGGCCGTTCTGTCCGGTGGTGGCGTCCAGGACCAGCAGGATCTCGTCCAGCGGACCGTGCTTCTCCACCACCCGCTTGACCTTGCCGAGCTCGTCCATCAGGCCGGTCTTGGTGTGCAGGCGGCCGGCGGTGTCGATGAGCACCACGTCGGCGCCCTCGGCGATGCCCTCCTTGACCGCGTCGTAGGCGATCGAGGCCGGGTCGCCGCCCTCGGGACCCCGTACGGTACGGGCGCCGACGCGCTCGCCCCAGGTCTGGAGCTGGTCGGCGGCGGCGGCACGGAAGGTGTCGGCCGCGCCGAGCACGACGCTGCGGCCGTCGGCGACGAGCACCCGAGCCAGCTTGCCGGTGGTGGTGGTCTTACCGGTGCCGTTGACTCCGACGACCATGATCACGCCGGGGGTGTCCTCGCCGCTCTCCGTCTTCACGACGCGGTCGAAGTCGGTGCCGACCAGGGTCAGCAGCTCCTCCTTGAGCAGGGCGCGCAGGTCCGCCGGGGTCCGGGTGCCGAGCACCTTGACCCGCTCGCGGAGCCGGTCGACAAGCTCCTGGGTCGGCACGACACCGACGTCGGCGACGAGGAGGGTCTCCTCGATCTCCTCCCAGGTGTCCTCGTCGAGGTGCTCCCGGGAGAGCAGCGTGAGCAGCCCCTTGCCGAGGGAGTTCTGCGACCGGGCGAGGCGGGCACGCAGCCGGATCAGGCGACCGGCGGTGGGCTCGGGCACCTCGATCTCGGGGGCGGCCGGGACCGGCACGGGTTCGGCTACCGGCGCCTCGACGGGAGCCGCGGTCTCCGGGAGCCCGACCTCCTCGATCGTGCGGCGCGGCTCTTCCGCCGTCTCTACGGCGTCCTCCCCCACCTGCGGCTCGGCAGGCGGGGCAGTGATGGTCGGCGTGCTCGGCGGTGCCGGCGGCGGCAGCTGCTTCTTCTTGCGGCTGCTGACCACGAGCCCGCTGATCACACCGACCGCGACCAGGGCGATGACTACAGCAAGAATGAGGATGTCCATAACCCCCCCAGTATCGGCCACGGCCACCCCGGAGCCGGGAACCCGGGCGCTTGGACCAGGACGTCAGCGTCCGTCTGTGGTTTCGGCGGCACATCCACGATGATCGAACGACTTGCCGCCGGGTACCGCCCGGCCGCCCCCGGACCGGGCGCGGGAGCCCGGGACCGGGCACGCGCCCGAGGACGAGTCCGCGCCCGCCGGATCCCTGTCCAACTGACGCCACGTCAGCTAACGTCCCCCTTCGCCCGCCCACCCACATCCGGCGAAGGGGGACTTCTCCATGCCCATCACCGTGGCCCGGTTCAATCTCGTCGACCCCAACGGCACCCCCGAGTCCCTCTCCGCCCGTTACAAGGCCGCGCTGGAGATGGCCCGGTACGCGGACGACCGCGGGATCGACACCGTCCAGACCGAGGAACACCACGGCACCGACAACAACTGGCTGCCCTCCCCCTTCGCCTTCGCGGGCGCGGTCTTCGGTGCGACCCGCCGGATCGCCGTCACCGTCTCGGCGATCATCGGCCCGCTGTACGACCCGCTGAAGGTCGCCGAGGACATCGCCGTCCTCGACCTGCTGAGCGGTGGCCGCCTGGTGACGGTCGCGGGCATCGGCTACCGGCCCGAGGAGTACGAGCAGCACGGTGTGGAGTGGGGCCGGCGTGGCCGGCTCCAGGACGAGTTGCTGGAGACCCTGCTGAAGGCGTGGACCGGCGAGCCCTTCGAGTTCCGCGGCCGCACGGTACGGGTCACCCCGACGCCGTTCACCCGGCCGCACCCGCTGCTGCTGGTCGGGGGCAGCTCCCAGGCCGCGGCCCGCCGCGCCGCCCGGCTGGGGCTCCCCTTCTTCCCGAGCGCGCACCTGCCGGAGCTGGCGGCGTACTACACCGCGCGGCTGGCCGAGTACGGCACGGAGGGCTTCTGCATGATGCCGGCGGCCGAGACCCCGCTGCTGCACATCGCGGAGGACCCGGACCGGGTCTGGGCCGAGCACGGCGAGCGCTTCCTGCACGAGGCGGGCATGTACGCGTCCTGGCAGTCCAAGGACATCCGCAGCGCCGTACGGTCGGCCGCGCGCTCGGTGGCGGAGCTGCGCGCGGAGGGCGTGTACCGGATCCTCACCCCGGACGAGGCGGTCGCGTACGGACGGGCCGCGGGCGAGGCGGGGAACCTGGTCCTGCACCCGCTGTGCGGCGGGATGCCGCTGGACGAGGGCTGGCGCAGCCTGCACCTGCTCTGCGAACAGGTACTGCCCCGGCTCAAGGGCTGAGCCGGGGCAGTATCGAGGAGAAGGGGTGTTGGCGGGGGTGGTTACCCCATCTCCTCCAGCGCCTTGCCCTTGGTCTCCGGCACCCACTTGAGGATGAAGGGGATCGAGAGCAGGGCGAAGAACGTGTAGATCATGTAGGCACCCGAGAGGTTCCAGTCGGAGAGCGACGGGAACGTGACGGTGATGACCCAGTTGGCGATCCACTGCGCCGCGGCGGCCACACCCAGGGCGGCGGCGCGGATGCGGCCGGGGAACATCTCACCCAGCAGCACCCAGACCACCACGCCCCAGGAGAGGGCGAAGAAGAGGACGAAGAGGTTGGCCGCGACCAGGGCGGTGATGCCCTGCGCGTGCGGCAGGGAGATGTCGTCGCCGGTTCCGGTCTTGAACGAGAAGGCCCACGCCGCCGTACCGAGCGACAGCGCCATGCCCACGGAGCCGATGAGGGCGAGCGGCTTGCGGCCGAGCCGGTCCACGAAGATCATCGCGATCACCGTGCCGATGATGTTCACGACCGAGGTCTCGAAGGAGTACAGGAACGACGAGCTCGCGTCGATGCCGACCGACTGCCACAGCGAGGAGCTGTAGTAGAAGATCACGTTGATGCCGACCAACTGCTGGAAGACGGAGAGGCCGATGCCGATCCAGACGATGGGCAGGAAGCCGAAGCGGCCGCCGAGCAGGTCCTTGAAGGTGGACTTCACCTCGGAGCGCATGGAGTGGTCGATCTCGCGGATGCGGGCGTCGGCGTCGATGCCCGAGCCCTCGACCTCGCGCAGGACCTGCTTGGCCTTGTCCGTGCGCCCCACCGAGACGAGGAAGCGCGGGGATTCCGGGATGGCGAAGGACAGCAGACCGTAGAGCACGGCCGGGACGACCATCACGCCGAGCATCCACTGCCAGGCTTCGAGCCCGCCGATCTCACCGCGCTGGTCGCCGTCGGCGAGGTTGAGGATGCCCCAGTTGACCAACTGCGAGACGGCGATGCCGATGACGATGGCCGCCTGCTGGAAGGAGGCGAGCCGGCCGCGGTAGGCGGCCGGGGAGACCTCGGCGATGTAGGCGGGGCCGATGACGGAGGCCATGCCGATGCCGAAGCCGCCGATCACACGCCACATGGCGAGGTCCCAGAGGGCGAACGGGAGGGCCGAACCGATGGCGCTCGCGGTGAACAGGAGGGCGGCGATCTGCATGCAGCGGATGCGGCCGATCCGGTCGGCGAGACGGCCCGCGGTGGCGGCGCCGATGGCGCAGCCGATCAGCGCCGCGGCGATCACCTGGGCGAGCACTGCCGAGCCGACGTCGAAGCGGTCGCGGATGGCCTCCACCGCGCCGTTGATGACGGAGCTGTCGTAGCCGAAGAGGAAACCGCCCATGGCAGCGGCCGCGGTGATGAAGATGACGTGGCCGAGGTGGTCGGGCTGCGCCGGGTTTCCACCGCCCGACGCGGGTGCGTTCGCTGTGCTGGTCAAGGTGCGCTCCTGGGCCCGGCGGCGACGGCGGGCTGTGTGGGGGATTCGTCGTTGCGCGTGTGCCTCTAGTGGCGCACAGCAAACTGCGCACCACCACCTGAACGTCAACACGCCAGAGCAGAGCCTATGGCTTCACTTTCTGAAGTCAAGGGCCGGAGCGGTCGCATTTGCCCCACAGGCTGTCAGTTTTTGCCTTCACTATCTGAATGATCGACCTAACGGAGACGCTGGCTGATCACCTTGGAGACGCCGTCGCCCTGCATCGAGACGCCGTAGAGCGCGTCCGCGACCTCCATCGTCCGCTTCTGGTGCGTGATGACGATCAGCTGGGAGCTCTCCTGGAGCTCCTCCATGATCCGGATCAGCCGCTGCAGATTGGTGTCGTCGAGGGCGGCCTCGACCTCGTCCATCACGTAGAACGGGCTGGGGCGTGCCTTGAAGATGGACACCAGCATCGCCACGGCGGTCAGCGAGCGCTCGCCGCCGGAGAGCAGCGACAGCCGCTTGACCTTCTTGCCCGGCGGGCGGGCCTCCACGTCGATGCCGGTCGTCAGCATGTTGTCGGGCTCGGTGAGGATCAGCCGGCCTTCGCCGCCGGGGAACAGACGCGAGAACACGCCCTCGAACTCCCGGGCCGTATCCCGGTAGGCCTCGGTGAAGACCTGCTCGACGCGCTGGTCGACCTCCTTCACGACTTGAAGGAGATCGGCCCTGGTCTTACGGAGGTCCTCCAGCTGCTCGCTGAGGAACTGGTGGCGCTCCTCCAGCGCGGCGAACTCCTCCAAGGCGAGCGGGTTGACCTTTCCGAGCTGCTGGTACGCGCGCTCGGCGACCTTGAGCCGCTTCTCCTGCTGGGCCCGGACGAAGGGACCGGGCCGGTTGCGCGGGTCCTGCGGGTCCTCCGGCAGCACCTCGCCCTCGGCGGGCGGGGACGGGGGCACCGGCTGGTCGGGGCCGTACTCGGCGACCAGCCCGGCGGCCTCCATGCCGAACTCCTCCAGCGACCTGGCCTCCAGCGCCTCGATACGCAGCCGCTGCTCGGCGCCGAGCACCTCGCCGCGGTGGACGGAGTCGGTGAGCTTGTCCAGCTGCCCCTTCAGTTCCCGGCCGCGGTTTCGCGCCTCACCGAGCTCCCGCTCGCGCAGGCCCTTCGCCTGTTCGGCCACCACCCGCTCCTCGTCGGCCCTGCCGAGCGACACCTCCACGTGCGCGAGGAGCTGCCGGGACCCGTCGGCCACCGCCCGGGCCACCTCCGCCTCATGGCGCAGCCGCGCCCGACGCCGCTCGGCGCGGGCCCGAGCCTCGCGTTCCGCACGGGCCGCGCGGTCCAGCGAGTCCGCGCGTCCGGCCAGCCCCTTGACCCGCTCCTCCAGGGTCCGCAGCTGCAGCCGGGCCTCCATCTCGGTCTGCCGGGCGTTGGCGCCGTCGGCCGCGAGCCGGTCCCGCCGGGAGCCGTCCGGCTCCTCGTCCACCGGCATCTCCTCGGCGGTCGCGAGCCGCTCCGCGCACTCCTCCACCTCGGCCAGCGCCTGCTCCAGGGCGTCCTGGGCCCTGGCCGCGGCGGCGGCGCTGCGTTCGGCCTCGCCCGCAGCGCCCTTCGCCTGCCCGGCGAGCCGCCCGAGCTGCTGGGCGACCCCGGCCCGGGCCTGTTCCGCGGCGCGCCGCCGCTCGGCGAGCTCCTCGACCAGGGTGGCCGCGTCCTGACGGTGGTTCTGGGCGGCCGTCCGGGCCTCGGTGAGTTCCGCGCACCGCACCCCCAGCCGGGCCAGCTCGCCCGCGGCCTCGTCGACGGCCGCCTGCACCTCGATCAGGCTGGGCGCCCCGGCGGAGCCACCGTGCGCGAGGTGGGCCCCGAGCACGTCGCCGTCGAGGGTCACGGCCACCGCGTCGGGCCGGTCCGAGACCAGCGCCTCGGCCGCGTCCAGGGTCGCGACCACGACGTGGTCGCGCAGCACCCATTCCACGGCCCGCCGTACCTCCGCGTCCCCGCCGACCAGCCCGGCGGCCGGTACGGGCGCGCCCGTGGGTCCGCCGGCCGCGACCGGTTCGGGAGCCGGGGCTTGGACCGGGGCGGACGTACCCACGCTCGCCGCCGGCCGCGGGGCGGGCGCGGGGAGATCTCCGTCCCGGGAGGGGGCCGGGTGGGGGAACGCTCCCCCGGAGCCCGCTCCTCCGGCAACCGATCCCCCGGCAACCACCTCCTGTGCCCCCACCGCCGGTCCGGCCGAGGCCTGGCCCGGCAGGAAGGGTCCCGCCGGTGCGATCAGCAGGGTGGCACGGCCCGCGTCCGCCTCACGGAGGTGGCGGATCGCGTCGGCCGCCGCCCCCGGGGAGGCCACCGCCAGCGCGTCCGCCGCCGAGCCCAGTGCGGCGGCCACGGCGACCTCGTACCCGGGGGTCACCGACAGCCGCTGCGCCGCCGGTCCCAGCAGCCCGGCCAGCCGCTCCCGCGCCGCGAGCAGTGCGCCCGTACCGTCCTTGCGCCGCAGCCCCAGCGCCAGCGCGTCCCGCCGCGCCGAGACGGCCGCCCGTGAGCGTTCCGCCCCGGACAGCTCCTCCCGGGCGGCGGACAGTTCCGCCTCCGCCCACGCCAGCCGGTCCCGCGCGCTCTCGTGGTCCGCGTCGGCCGACGGGTCGTCGAAGCCGCCGACCTCCTCCGCCAGAGCCTCGTACTCCTCCTGCGCGGCGGCGGCCCGGGACTGTGCCGCGTCCCGCGCCGCGACGAGCCGGTCGATCTCGGCCTGCGCCGCCCCCGCTCGGGAGCGGGCCGCTCCGAGCCGCCCGGTCAGCCGGGCCAGTCCCTCGCGCCGGTCGGCGATGGCCCGCGCGGCGTCCCGCAGCCGGCGTTCTTCCTCGGCCAGCTCCTGCTCCAGCTCCGCCCGGTGTTCGGCGGTGTCCTCCAGCGCCCGCGCGGCCGCCTCGAGAGCCGCCGTCAGTTCCGCCTCCTGCTCACGGATCCGCGCGGCCTCCCGTTCCGTCTCCTCTGGATCGCGGCCTCGCCGCTCCTCCTCTGCCGGAGCCGAGGCACTCTTGACCCGCGCGTCCGCCAAGGAGGCGGTCCCCCGGACGCGTTCGGCGAGCTGCGACAGCTCGTACCAGGTCTGCTGCGCCCGCTGCAGCCGCGGCGCGAGCTCCCGTACCGCCTCCTCCAGCTCCGCCTCGCGCCGTACGGCGCCCGCGAGCTGGGCCTCGGCGGCCTCCTTGCGCTCCTTGAGCGCCGCCTCGTCCGCGACCTCCGCGTCGAGGGCGCGCCGCAGCACGACCAGGTCGTCGGCGAGCAGCCGCAGCCGGGCGTCCCGCAG
>NZ_JBSGZP010000374.1:0-7293 GCF_053611065.1 Streptomyces sp. NPDC054840 | reverse complement strand
CTCACTCATGTCAGGCGTCGTACTCGTCCAGCGGCGGGCAGGAGCACACGAGGTTCCGGTCGCCGAACGCACCGTCGATGCGGCGCACCGGCGGCCAGTACTTCTCGGCGGCCGTGACCCCGCCCGGGAAGACGGCCTCGTCCCGGGTGTACGGGTGGTTCCACTCGCCGCCCAGCGCCGCGGCGGTGTGCGGGGAGTTCGCCAGCGGGTTGTCGTCCACCGGCCACTCGCCGCCCGCGACCCGCTCGATCTCACCGCGGATGGCGATCATCGCGTCGCAGAAGCGGTCGATCTCGGCGAGGTCCTCGGACTCCGTCGGCTCGATCATCAGCGTGCCGGCGACCGGGAAGGACATGGTCGGCGCGTGGAAGCCGTAGTCGATCAGACGCTTGGCGATGTCGTCCACGCTCACGCCCGTGGCCTTCGACAGCGGACGCAGGTCGATGATGCACTCGTGCGCGACCAGGTTGCCCGGGCCGGTGTAGAGCACCGGGTAGTGCGGCTCCAGGCGCTTGGCGATGTAGTTGGCACCGAGCACCGCCACCTGGGTGGCGCGCTTGAGACCCTCGCCGCCCATCAGGCGTACGTACGACCACGAGATCGGCAGGATGCCCGCCGAACCCCACGGAGCGGCCGAGATCGGACCGACGCCCGTCTCCGGGCCCGCGGTGGGCTGGAGCGGGTGGTTCGGCAGGTACGGGGCCAGGTGCGCCCGGACACCGACCGGGCCGACGCCCGGGCCGCCGCCGCCGTGCGGGATGCAGAAGGTCTTGTGCAGGTTCAGGTGCGAGACGTCGCCGCCGAAGTGACCCGGCTTGGCCAGACCCACCAGGGCGTTCAGGTTGGCACCGTCGACGTAGACCTGGCCGCCGGCCTCGTGCACCTGGGCGCAGATGTCGGCGACGTGCTCCTCGAACACACCGTGCGTCGAGGGGTACGTGATCATCAGCACGGCGAGCTCGTCGCGGTGCTGCTCGATCTTGGCGCGCAGGTCGGCCGCGTCCACCTCGCCGTCGTCGGCGGTCTTGACGACCACGACCTTCATGCCGGCCATCACGGCGCTGGCGGCGTTGGTGCCGTGCGCCGAGGACGGGATCAGGCAGACCGTGCGCTGCTCGTCGCCGTTCGCGCGGTGGTAGGCACGGACGGCCAGCAGGCCGGCGAGCTCACCCTGGGAGCCGGCGTTCGGCTGGATGGAGACCTTGTCGTAGCCGGTCACCTCGCAGAGACGTTCCTCCAGCTCGTTGATGAGCGTGAGGTAGCCCTCGGCCTGCTCCACCGGCGCGAAGGGGTGCAGCTGACCGAACTCGGGCCAGGTCACCGGCTCCATCTCGGTGGTCGCGTTGAGCTTCATGGTGCAGGAGCCCAGCGGGATCATGCCGCGGTCCAGCGCGTAGTCCTTGTCCGAGAGCTTGCGCAGGTAGCGCAGCATCGCGGTCTCGGAGCGGTGCTGGTGGAAGACCGGGTGCGTCAGGTACGCGTCCGAGCGCAGCAGCCCCTCGGGCAGGGCGTCGGCCGTGGTCCCGTCCAGCGCCTCGATGTCGGCGGTGACGCCGAAGGCGGCCCAGACGGCCTCGATGTCGGCGCGCAGGGTGGTCTCGTCGCAGGCGACGGAAACCAGGTCGGCGTCGACCTGGAACAGGTTGACCCCACCCTCGCGGGCGGCGGCGGCGACCTCGGCGGCACGGCCCGGCACACGGGCGGTGATCGTGTCGAAGTACGAGCCGTGGACGATCTCCACCCCGCCGGCCGTCAGACCCGCGGCGAGCAGGGCGGCGTAGCGGTGGGTGCGACCCGCGATCGTCCGCAGGCCGTCCGGGCCGTGGTAGACGGCGTACATGCCGGCCATGACGGCGAGCAGCACCTGCGCGGTGCAGATGTTGCTGGTGGCCTTCTCACGGCGGATGTGCTGCTCGCGGGTCTGCAGCGCGAGGCGGTAGGCCTTGTTGCCGTCCGCGTCCACGGAGACGCCGACGAGGCGGCCGGGCAGGGAGCGGGCGTGCTTGTCCTGGACGGCCATGTAACCGGCGTGCGGTCCGCCGAAGCCCATCGGGACGCCGAAGCGCTGGGTGGTGCCGACGGCGATGTCCGCGCCGAGCGCACCGGGGGAGGTCAGCAGGGTCAGCGCGAGCAGGTCCGCGGCGACGGCGACGATCGCGCCGAGCGCGTGCGCCTGGTCGATGACCGGCTTGATGTCCCGGACGGCACCGGAGGCACCCGGGTACTGGACCAGGACGCCGTAGATACCGCGCTCGGCGATCTCGGCCGGGATGCCGGCGGAGAGGTCGGCGACGGCCACCTCGATGCCGATCGGCTCGGCGCGGGTCTCGATGACGGCGATGGTCTGCGGCAGCGCGTCGGCGTCCACCAGGAAGACGTTGCCCTTGGACTTGCCCACGCGGCGGGCCAGGGTCATGGCCTCGGCGGCCGCGGTGCCCTCGTCGAGCAGCGAGGCGCCCGAGGTCGGCAGCCCGGTCAGCTCGGCGACGACCGTCTGGAAGTTCAGGAGCGCCTCGAGGCGGCCCTGAGAGATCTCCGGCTGGTAGGGCGTGTACGCCGTGTACCAGGCCGGGTTCTCCATGACGTTGCGGAGGATCACCGGCGGTGTGAAGGTCCCGTAGTAGCCGAGACCGATCATCGGGGAGAGGACCTGGTTGCGGTCGGCGAGCGAGCGGAGCTCGGCCAGCACCTCGGCCTCGGTACGCGCCTCGGGCAGGTCGAGCGCCTCGGCGGTCTTGATCACATCCGGGACCGCGGCAGCGGTCAGTTCGTCCAGGGAGCCGTAGCCCACCTGGGCGAGCATCTTCGCCTGCGCCTCGGCATCCGGGCCGATGTGGCGCTGTTCGAAGGGGATGCCTCGCTCCAGCTGGGAGAGCGGAATGCGGTTGGCGGTCATGTACGGAGGCCTCCTGGTCGTATGACCTGCGAGGGGCACCACGGCGCGGGCACCCGGACGGCCTCCCCCTCTGTCATCTGCACCTGAGAGTTTCACCGGAGTCACGGGGGTCTCCCGGGGATCCGGCTTTCACCGTCGGTGAGGAGGGGGACCGGCACTGCGCCCGGTACCCGCCCTGCTTTCCAGAGTGGCCTCGTCCGTGCGGTACGTATGCCTGAGAGATTCCGGGGAGGATTTGCTCCTTCGGCGCCTCCGTCTTGTTCACTCGGAGGACTCTCCCGCACAGGGTCGACAGCCGTTCACCAGCGTACCAGCGCGGATCTGGACCCTCCCCGAGTGGCCTGCGCTACGGATATGCACTTCTGTAGTCATTACGGAGCAGTTGCGACCTTTTGGAGGGACCGTGCAGACCGACATCGATCCGCGCAGCCTGATCGGCCGCAAGGCGTTGGACCGCAATGGCACCAAGATCGGCACGATCGACGAGGTCTACCTCGACGATGCCACGGGCGTCCCGGAGTGGGCCGCGGTCCGGACGGGGCTCTTCAGCCGGGACGTGTTCGTCCCGCTGGAGCCGAGCGAGCTGGTGGGCGACACCCTGCGGGTGCCCTTCGAACGCGCCCTGATCAGGGACGCCCCGGACTT
The DNA here is from genome assembly GCF_053611065.1 of Streptomyces sp. NPDC054840. Lineage (NCBI taxonomy): Bacteria > Bacillati > Actinomycetota > Actinomycetes > Kitasatosporales > Streptomycetaceae > Streptomyces > Streptomyces sp. NPDC054840. The sequence continues at coordinate 3,752 of NZ_JBSGZP010000374.1, read as the reverse complement.
CGGTGTCGGGCGCCACCTCTCCCCCGAACAAGAGCTGCAGCTGTACCACCACTACGGACTGGACACGACCCTGCCGGCGGACTTCAACCGCGACTTCGGCCGCCTGGCGGGTGACGAGAGCTAAGGGGAGCCGGGCCGTCCCCCGGGGTCGTCCCCCACCAGCGGCAGCGGATCGGACGGCTCCAGCTCCGGGTCGTCCACCCGGAAGGTCCGCACCCGGCCGGGCTCCGATCCGGGCTGCTCGAACCGCACGGTCACCCGCCCGACCCCGCTGCCCTGCACCCAACCGGGCCCGTACACGGCATGCCGCACGTCGCTCCCGGCCGTCCACCGTCGTTCGGGGGCCTGCTCCGGCTCCCCGGGCGGCTCCGCGGCCCCGTGGGCGCCCTCGGCCTCCGCCCCGGCGACACCGGCCGCCACGGCCTCCCCTCCGGCCCCCTGCGTCCGCTCCGTCCCCTCGACCCCGTCCGTCCCATCGGTCCCTACCAACCTGGCCGACCCGTCCGACCCGTCCGGCTCAGCCGCGAGCGACTGCGCGAACAGGTCCTCCTGCGTGTAGTCCGCCAGCCCGCTGACCCCGACTCCGAGCAGCCGCACCCCACCCGTGGTGTCCACGCCCTCCAGGAGCCGAGCCGCCGCCTCCCGCACCACCCCGGGGTCGTCCGTGGGCCCCCGCAGGGTCTCCGAACGGGTCAGCGTGGAGAAGTCGTACCGGCGCACCTTGAGCACGATCGTGCGCCCGGAGTGCCCCGAATCCCGCAGCCGCTGCACGCACCGGTCGGCGAGCCGCTGCACCTCGCCGCGGATCCTGACCCGGTCGTGCAGGTCCACGTCGAAGGTGTCCTCCACCGACACCGACTTCGCGTCCCGCTCCGCGACCACCGGCCGGTCGTCCAGCCCGAGCGCCATCCGGTACAACCCGGCACCGGCCGAGCGGCCGACCATCCGGACCAGCTCGTCCTCCCCGGCCTCCGCCAGCTCCCCCACCGTGGTGATCCCGGCCCGGCGCAGGTGCTCGCCCGTGGCCGGCCCCACCCCGGGCAGGGTCCGTACCGACATCGGCGCGAGCAGCTCGCGCTCCGTCCCCGGCTCGATGAGCAGCAGCCCGGCCGGCTTGGCCTCCTCGGAGGCCACCTTGGCCAGCATCTTGGACCCGGCCAGCCCCACCGACGCGCTGAGCCCGGTGGCGCCCAGGATGTCGGCCCGCAGCCGCTCCCCCGTCTCCCGCGCGCCGCGCGAGTCGAAGGCCACCCCGCCCGCCTCCAGGTCCACGAAGGCCTCGTCCAGGCTCAGGGGCTCGACCAGGGGCGACAGCTCCCGCAGCATGGCCATCACCACGTCGCTGACCTGCCGGTAGAGACTGAAGCGGGGAATCAGGTACGCGCCGTTCGGGCAGAGCCGCCGCGCCTGCCCCATCGGCATCGCGGAGTGCACCCCGAAGCGCCTGGCCTCGTACGAAGCCGTGGCGACGACCCCGCGCGGCCCGAGGCCGCCGACGATGACGGCCTTGCCCCGCAGGCTCGGCTTCGACGCCTGCTCCACGGAGGCGTAGAAGGCATCCATGTCCAGATGCAGGATGGTCGGCGCGGCTCTCACAGCCCGATGCTGCCCTACGCCACCGACAACGTCTCGGCTCGGGTCAGACGGCCCGGTTGCGGCGGGCGGCCAGCTCGTCCGCGGGGTTGTGCCGGACCAAAGTCTCGCCGGTGTCCACACGCTCCCCGTGCAGCTGCGACAGCGCGCTCTCGACGTCGCGCCACACCACGCCCACGGCGATGCCGAAGACGCCCTGCCCGCCCTGGAGCAGACTCACGACCTGATCCGGCGAGGTGCACTCGTACACGGTGGCGCCGTCACTCATCAAGGTCATCCGTTCGAGGTCCGAGAACCCGCGGTCCTGCAGATGCTGGACGGCCGTGCGGATGTTCTGCAGCGCCACCCCGGTGTCCAGGAACCGCTTGACGATCTTGAGGACCACGACGTCGCGGAAGCTGTAGAGCCGCTGCGTCCCCGTCCCGTACACGGCCCGCACGCTGGGCTCCACCAGCCCGGTCCGGGACCAGTAGTCGAGCTGCCGGTACGTGATGCCGGCCGCGGCGCACGCCGTCGGCCCGCGGTATCCGACCTGCTCGGGCTCCGGGTCACCGCTCACCGGCCCGACCGGCGTCGACTCCGGCTGACGGCGCGCGGAACCGACCGCACCGCCGTGCAGCGGGTACGGCCCTGCTTCACTCCGTACGGGGGTACCCCCGGTCGTACCGTCGCCCGTGATCCTCACGCCGACCCTCCGTCCTCGACCTGCCCACCTTGAAGGTAGGCAGTCACCAGGGGTGCGTCAACGATCGCCACACTCGGCACGCCGAGTGATAATCACCCTGAGAGTGGTTTCCCGTATCCCTTTGCGGGGAAAGGCTAATCGAATGCGCTGAAGATCCCCGAGGACGACGCGGCCGACATCTCACTGCGGGCCGGTACCGAAGTCCTCCGGCGAGATCTGGTCAAGGAACTCGCGGAACTTCTCCACCTCGTCCTCCTGCTCGTCCGGAATGGCGATTCCGGCGTCGTCCAGCACGCCGTCACTGCCGTAGATCGGCGTCCCTGTCCGCAGGGCGAGGGCTATGGCGTCGGAAGGTCGCGCACTCACCTCGACCCCGCTGGCGAAGACGAGCTCCGCGTAGAAGACGCCCTCCCTCAGATCCGTGATCCGGACTTCGGTGAGCTCCTCGCCGATCGCCTCCAGCACGTCCTTGAACAGGTCGTGCGTCAGCGGTCGGGCAGGGGCCATCCCCTGCTGTGCGAAGGCAATGGCGGTCGCCTCCCCTGGACCGATCCAGATGGGGAGGTACCGGTCGCCTCCCACTTCACGCAGGAGCACGATCGGTTGGTTGGAGGGCATTTCCACCCGGACACCCACAACGTCGAGCTCGTTCACACAGCAACCCTAGGACCTGCTCGGCAGGTTTGGGTAGTCGGGCCCCCCACCTCAGGGCAGCCGGACCCCGAGAGCGGTCTGCACGAGGGCCTCGTGGAGCCGTACGGAGAGCCCCGCGAGCTCCTTCAAGGTGGCCTCCGCATGAGCCCTGGTCTGCGGGTTGCGATGCCTGCGCAGCGGTGCCACGACCTGCTCCACCAGCCCAGCCTCGCGGTCCGCGGCGGCCTTCATCGCTCGCAGGTGGCGCGGCTCCAGCCCGAAGCGGCCCAGGTCGGCCACCAACCGGGCCACCGTCACCGCCTCGGCGTCGAATCCGCCGTCCGCCCCCTCGGAGAGCAGCCCGTACGACTCCCACTCGACCAGCTGAACCTCGTCCACCCCGGCGGCCGCGAGCAGCTCGGCACGGCCCACCCGGGCCACCGTGGAGCGCTCCCGCCCCACTTCGCCGTAGACGGCCGCCGGTCCGGACGGATCGGTCGGCGCCCCGAGCGCGCCGGGCGCCGGGATACGGATCTGTTCGCCGCGGGCGAGCGCGTCGAGCTGCTCGCGGATGACCTTCAGCGGCAGGTAGTGGTCGCGCTGCAGACGCAGGATGCGAGCGAGCCGCTCCACGTCGTCGGTGCTGAACTTGCGGTATCCCGAAGGTGTGCGTCGGGGCTCGACGAGTCCCTCCGCTTCCAGGAAACGGATCTTCGAGATGGTGACTTCGGGGAACTCGTCACGCAGCGTGGTGAGCACCGTGCCGATGCTCACCAGCCGCCCGGCCGGGCCGGCGGTGCCGGCGGTGCCACTTCGCGGGGCACCGCCGGTCGGGGTACGC
>NZ_JBSGZP010000373.1:0-7294 GCF_053611065.1 Streptomyces sp. NPDC054840 | reverse complement strand
GCGCCGCCGCCGGGACCGCGGTCGAGGTGGCCCTCGCCGCCTACGACGGGGCCCGCGCCGCCCTGGCCGAGACCCCCGGGCAGCTCGCCGCACTGGGCCGGGCCGGGGTGGTGGACGCCGGAGGCTGCGGGCTGGTCGTCGTCTTCGGCGCCCTGTGGCAGGCGCTGTCCGGCGAGGAGCCGGCCGCCGAACCGGTACGCGGCCGCGCGGTGCCCGTACCGCAGTCGCCGGACCCCTGCGCGCAGGAGGAGGACGGGCCCGCGTACGAGGTGATCTACCTGCTGGAGGCCTCCGAGGCGGCCGTCGGCGAACTCCGCGAACGCCTCGACGGGCTCGGCGACTCGCTGGTCGTGGTCGGCGGCGACGGACTGTGGAACGTCCACGTCCACGTCGACGACCCCGGCGCCGCCGTGGAGGCCGGAGTCGTGGCCGGGCGGCCCTACCGGATACGGATCACCCACTTCGGTGACGAACGCCGCCGGGCGCGGGGCGAGCGCGCCCAGCGGGCCGTGGTCGCCGTCGTCCCCGGCGAGGGACTGGCCGGCCTGTGCGGGGAGGCGGGAGCGACCACCGTGCTCGTACGCCCCGGGGAGCCGCCGGCCGTTGCCGAACTCCTCGACGCCGTCCGCCGCGCGCACGCCCGCGAGGTCGTGCTGCTGCCGGGCGGCGCCGAACTGCGCGCCGTCGCGGCCGCGGCCGCCGAACAGGCCCGCGCCGAGGGCGTACGGGTGGCCGTGATCCCCACCCGGTCCGCGGTCCAGGGCCTCGCCGCCCTCGCCGTGCACGACCCCGAGGGCAGCTTCGACGAGGACGTGGTCGCCATGACGGCGGCGGCCGGAGCCACCCGGTACGGGGAACTGGCCGTCGCCGAACGGCAGTCCTTCACCTCGGCCGGCATCTGCCAGGCCGGCGACGTGCTCGGCCTCATCGACGGGGACGTCGCGGTGATCGGCTCGGGGCTGACCGAGACCGCCGAGGCCGTCCTGGACCGGATGCTGGGCTCCGGCGGCGAACTCGTCACCCTGGTCCTGGGACCCGACGTGCCGGACGCCGTCGCCGAACGCCTGGAGGCGTACGTCCAGCAGGGCCACCTCGCCGTGGACACCGTCACCTACCGGGGCGGCCGGTACTCGGCGCCGCTCCTCGTCGGGGTCGAATAGCGGGCTTGTCAGCGCCATGGTGTGCAATGGAACACGTGCCCGCGCTCGACGAAGACCTCAAGAAGACGCTCGGTCCCGCCACCGCCAAGGTGCTGGCCGAGCAGCTCGGCCTGCACACGGCCCTGGATCTGCTCCACCACTACCCGCGGCGGTACGCCGAGCGCGGCGAGCTGACCTCGCTCGCCGAGCTCGCCGACCAGATCGACGAGCACGTGACCGTCGTCGCGCAGGTCGCCGACGCCCGGATCCTGACCTTCAACGGGGGCCGCGGCAAGCGTCTGGAGGTGACCATCACCGACGGCAGCGGCCGCCTCCAGCTGGTCTTCTTCGGCGCCGGTGTCCACAAGCCGCACAAGGACCTGCTCCCGGGCAGCCGCGCGATGTTCGCCGGCAAGGTCTCCAAGTTCAACCACAAGCTCCAGCTCGCGCACCCGGCCTACGAGCCGCTCGGCCAGGACGCCTCCGACCGGGACGCCGCGACCGCCTTCGCCCAGCAGCTCATCCCGATCTACCCGGCCTGCGCCAAGCTGGAGTCCTGGAAGATCGCCAAGTGCGTGGACGCGGTGCTGCCCAGCGCCCAGGAGGCCGTGGACCCGCTGCCGCCCGCCCTGCGTGAGGGCCGAGGGCTGGTCCCCCTCACCGAGGCGCTGCTGAAGATCCACCGGCCGGGCACCAAGGCCGACATCGAGGACGCCCGGCAGCGCCTGAAGTGGGACGAGGCCTTCGTCCTGCAGGTCGCCCTGGCCCGCCGCCGGCACGCCGACTCCCAGCTCCCGGCCGTTCCACGCCGCCCGGCCCCCGGCGGCCTGCTCGACTCCTTCGACGCGAAACTGCCCTTCACCCTCACCCAGGGCCAGCAGACCGTCTCGAAGGAGATCTTCGACGACCTGGCGACGGAACACCCCATGCACCGCCTCCTGCAGGGCGAGGTCGGAAGCGGCAAGACGCTGGTCGCGCTGCGGGCGATGCTCGCCGTCGTCGACAGCGGCGGACAGGCGGCCATGCTCGCGCCCACCGAGGTGCTCGCCCAGCAGCATCACCGCTCCATCACCGAGATGATGGGCGAACTGGCCGAAGGGGGCATGCTCGGCGGCTCCGACCAGGGCACCAAGGTCGTCCTGCTCACCGGCTCCATGGGGATGCCCGCGCGCCGCAAAGCCCTCCTCGACCTGGTCACCGGCGAGGCCGGGATCGTGATCGGCACGCACGCGCTGATCGAGGACAAGGTGCAGTTCCACGACCTCGGCCTGGTGGTCGTGGACGAGCAGCACCGCTTCGGGGTGGAACAGCGCGACGCGCTGCGGTCCAAGGGGAAGCAGCCCCCGCACCTGCTGGTGATGACGGCGACCCCCATCCCCCGCACGGTCGCCATGACCGTCTTCGGCGACCTGGAGACCTCCGTCCTCGACCAGCTGCCGGCCGGGCGCTCCCCGATCGCGACGCATGTCGTGCCGTCGAAGGACAAGCCGCACTTCCTCGCGCGGGCATGGGAACGGGTCCGCGAGGAGGTCGAGAAGGGGCATCAGGCGTATGTGGTCTGCCCCCGCATCGGAGACGGGGAGGACGACGCCAGGAAGAAGCCCGCCGAGGACGAGGGCGACAAGCGGCCGCCGCTCGCCGTCGTGGAGATCGCCGAACAGCTCGCGCGCGGGCCCCTGGCCGGGATGAGCGTCGAGGTTCTGCACGGCCGGATGGACCCCGCCGACAAGGACGACGTCATGCGCCGGTTCGCCGCCGGCGAGGTCAAGGTGCTGGTCGCCACCACCGTCATCGAGGTCGGGGTGAACGTCCCGAACTCCACGGTCATGGTGATCATGGACGCGGACCGGTTCGGCGTCTCCCAGCTCCACCAGCTGCGCGGCCGCGTCGGCCGTGGCTCCGCGCCCGGCCTGTGCCTGCTGGTCAGCGAGATGCACGAGGCCGCCCCGGCCCGGGCCCGGCTGGCCGCCGTCGCCGCCACCCTCGACGGCTTCGAACTCTCCCGGATCGACCTGGAACAGCGCCGGGAGGGCGACGTGCTCGGCCAGGCCCAGTCCGGGGTCCGCTCCTCGCTGCGGATGCTCGCCGTCATCGAGGACGAGGAGGTCATCGCCGAGGCACGGGAGGAGGCCACCCGCGTCGTCGCCGAGGACCCCGCGCTGGAGCGCCTGCCGGGCCTGCGGACCGCGCTGGACGCCCTGCTCGACACCGAGCGGGAGCAGTACCTGGAGAAGGGCTGAGCGGCACGACCTATCGTTGGAGTGCCGCGGCAGCGCCGGGGCACTCCACCCACCGCCGCACCGAAGGACCCCAGATGACCCGCGTGATCGCCGGCAGTGCCCGCGGGCGACGGCTGGCCGTGCCCCCCGGCACCGGCACCCGGCCGACCTCGGACCGGATGCGCGAAGGCCTCTTCTCCACCTGGGAGTCGCTGCACGGCGTCGAAGGGGCCCGGGTGCTCGACCTGTACGGCGGCTCCGGCGCCGTCGGCCTGGAATCGCTCTCCCGCGGCGCGGCCCACACCCTGCTCGTCGAGGCCGACGCCAAGGCCGCCAAGGCGATCCGGGACAACATCAGGACGCTGGGCCTGCCCGGCGCGGAGTTCCGCGCGGGCAAGGCGGAGCACATCGTGGCGGCCAGGGCCGCGGGGGACCCGTACGACATCGTCTTCCTGGACCCGCCGTACGGCGTGGACGGCGCCGACCTGCGGGAGATCCTCCTCACACTCCGGTCCAACGGCTGGCTCACGGACGATGCGCTCGTCACCGTGGAGCGCAGCACCAGGAGCGGCGCCTTCCCGTGGCCCGAGGGCTTCGAGCCGCTCCGGTCACGCAAGTACGGCGAGGGCACCCTTTGGTACGGCCGCGCCGCCTTCACCAGCGAAGACTCATGAACGAGGGAGTTCAGTTGCGCCGCGCCGTCTGTCCTGGGTCATTCGATCCCCTCCACAACGGACACCTCGACATCATCGGACGCGCCTCCCGGCTGTACGACGTCGTCCACGTCGCCGTGATGATCAACAAATCGAAGCAGGGCCTGTTCACCGTCGACGAGCGGGTCGAGCTGATCCGCGAGGCGACGGCCGACTACGGCAACATCCAGGTCGAGGCCTTCCAGGGCCTGCTCGTCGACTATTGCAAGCAGCGGGACATCCCGGCCATCGTCAAGGGCCTGCGCGCGGTCAGCGACTTCGACTACGAGCTCCAGATGGCCCAGATGAACCTGGGCCTGTCGGGCGTCGAGACGCTGTTCGTCCCGACCATCCCCACCTACAGTTTCCTGTCCTCCTCGCTGGTCAAGGAGGTCGCGACCTGGGGCGGCGACGTCGCCCACCTGCTGCCGGCGCCCGTCCACGCGGCGCTCCTGGAACGGCTGCGCGACCGCTGACCGGCTGATGGGGCGTCAGGCAGTGTCGGGGGCCCGCCCCGTGGCCTTACAGTCGTCCCGTCCGTCTCAGGAACCGCCCGAGGCCGAGAGAGTGCGAGCCCCCATGGACGTGCAGAAGAAGCTCGACGAGATCGTCGCGGCCGTCGGCGGCGCCCGGTCCATGCCCATGTCGGCCTCCTGCGTGATCAACCGAGCCGAGCTGCTGGAGCAGCTCGAAGAGGTGCGCCAGGCGCTGCCCGGCTCGCTCGCCCAGGCTCAGGAGCTCATCGGCGGCCGGGAGCAGGTGGTCGAGGAGGCCCGCCGGGAGGCGGAGCGGATCATCGACGCGGCCCACAACCAGCGCGGTTCGCTGATCTCCGACACCGAGATCGCGCGCCGCTCCCAGGCCGAGGCGGACCGGATCCTGGAAGAGGCCCGCCGGGAGGCGGAGGAGATCCGGGCCGAGGCCGACGACTACGTCGACAGCAAGCTCGCGAACTTCGAGGTCGTGCTGACCAAGACCATCGGCTCCGTGGACCGGGGACGGGAGAAGCTCCTGGGCCGCGGACCGGGTCTGGACGAGCACGGCTACCCCGACATGGACGCCCCCGAGCGCAGCCACGACCCCGAGATGCAGCGGCAGCAGGCGGACGCCTACGTGGACACCAAGCTGGCGACCTTCGAGGCGGTGCTCTCCAAGACCCTGGAGGCCGTGGGCCGCGGCCGCCAGAAGCTTCTGGGCCGGGTCCCGACGGACGACCTCGGCATCCACATGGCCGCCCAGGACGCGGCGGCCGGACAGCAGTCCCGCTCGGCGAGCGACTCGGACTTCCTGGCGGGCCTGGCCGAGCCGGAGCCGCCGCAGGCGCAGGCACCGATCCCGGCGCAGGCGGAGCCCGTGTACGACACGTACTCCTACCAGCAGCCCGCCCAGCCCGCCGCTCAGCAGCAGGACGCGTACTCCTACCAGGACCCGTACGGCGGCTACCAGCAGCAGCCTGACCCGTACGGGGCCTACCCGCAGCAGCAGCCCGACCCCTACGCCGCCTACCAGCCGCAGGCCCAGCAGCCCTCGCTCGACGAGACCAGCCTCTTCGACACGAGCATGATCAACTTGGACCAGCTCCGCCAGTACGAACAGGGGCGTTAGGCCGTCGATTGGGCGCTGGGCGCCGCTCCGGGTATCCTGGCTGTTCGGTCGCGCGTATGCACCGCGATCCATGCTGCCCTAGTGCGGCGGAATATCTGATCTTCAGCGATCTGTGAAAGCAGGAACGGCCCTGAATACCCGCCTCGACCACCACAACCCCCTCGTGTTCGACACGCACGAGCTGGGCCGGCGTCCTGGTGCCATGCAGCGGCTGTCCCGTGAGATCGCGGCACCGGCGGACTTCGGTCTCGCCGGCGTCATCGGAGTGCCGGAAGGCGCCCCGGTGAAGCTCAGCCTCCGCCTGGAGTCGGTCATGGAAGGGGTGCTTGTCACAGGCACCGCCCGCGCGTCGGCCGTAGGGGAGTGCGTAAGGTGTCTGGAGTCCGTCGAGCGCGAGCTCAAGGCGGACTTCCAGGAGATGTTCTCGTACCCTGACGCCGACGACCGGAGCCGCTCCAAGGCGGAACCGGCCGACGACGCCGAGGACGACGAGGACACGCTCTACCTTGAGGACGGCTTGTTCGACCTCGAACCCGTGCTGCGGGATGTGGTGGTGCTCGCACTGCCCATGCAGCCGGTGTGCCGGGAGGACTGTCTCGGACTGTGCCCCGATTGCGGGCTCAGCCTGAACGACGACCCGGACCACCACCATGACGCCGTCGACATCCGTTGGGCGGCATTGCAGGGACTCGTCGTGACCGATCAGGACGACGAGAAGGACAACATGAGCGGCACTGCCTCTGACGGAGTTCAGGGCGCCGCCGAGAAGCAGGAGAAGTAGCCGTGGCTGTTCCGAAGCGGAAGATGTCGCGCAGCAACACGCGCCACCGCCGGTCGCAGTGGAAGGCTGCGGTCCCCACCCTGGTTTCGTGCGAGCGTTGCCAGGAGCCGAAGCTCCAGCACATTGCGTGCCCGAGCTGCGGCACCTACAACAAGCGCCAGGTCCTCGAGGTCTGAGCGGCTGGTGAGAGGCGCAATGTCTGAGCTGTCCAACGCTGAGAAGCAGGCAGACAGTAACAACGCGGCCTCGTCCCACAAGCTTCTGGAAGGGCGGCTCGGGTATCAACTCGAGTCCGCCCTTCTGGTGCGTGCACTGACCCACCGTTCGTACGCGTACGAGAACGGCGGTCTGCCCACCAACGAACGCCTGGAGTTCCTCGGGGACTCCGTGCTGGGCCTGGTGGTCACGGACACGCTGTACACGACCCACCCGGATCTCCCCGAAGGCCAGCTGGCCAAGCTTCGGGCCGCGGTGGTCAACTCACGCGCACTGGCGGAGGTCGGGCGCGGCCTCGAACTCGGCTCCTTCATCCGGCTCGGCCGGGGCGAAGAGGGCACGGGTGGCCGGGACAAGGCCTCCATCCTCGCCGACACCCTTGAAGCGGTGATCGGCGCGGTCTACCTCGATCAGGGCCTCGACGCGGCCTCGGAGCTGGTTCACCGGCTCTTCGACCCGCTCATCGAGAAGTCCTCGAACCTCGGGGCCGGCCTGGACTGGAAGACCAGTCTCCAGGAACTCACGGCGGCCGAAGGCCTTGGCGTGCCCGAGTACCTGGTCTCCGAGACCGGTCCGGACCACGAGAAGACCTTCACCGCTGCCGCTCGCGTCGGTGGTGTCTCGTACGGCACCGGCACCGGC
>NZ_JBSGZP010000372.1:0-7298 GCF_053611065.1 Streptomyces sp. NPDC054840 | reverse complement strand
GCCCGGAACTCCCGCTCACGCGGCGCGTTCCGCCCGTCCCCGGGGGCCGGGGAGGCGGCAGCCGGGGAGGCGCCCAGCCCCACCGCCGCGGCGGCCGCGGTCACGCCGACCGCGCCGCCGAAGGCGCGCCGGGTCAAGCTGGGTTCGTACGAGGTCACAGGTACTCCAAGGCATGGCCCGGCGGCCCGCCCCGGGCGGCGCGGGACGGCGCGCGGCACGGCAGGGCGGGCTCGGGCAGGGATCAGGAAAACAGAAGAGGGAAAAAGCGGCGTGTGACTACGCAGAACAGCGACAGATGGCGCTCGCGACACGGACGAGGTCCACGTGCCGGCGCTCGACGAGGGTGACGGTTCGGTCACCGGGAGGCTGCATGGGGCGAGAGCCTGTGCGAATGCCCATGGGGCTGTCAACAAGGGCATTCCGGATACCGAGACGGAATGGATCCGTCACCCTCCGTGCTGTGACATTTCCCGGCCGTCCCCAATTCGGACCAGTGGTCGATCTCGCCTACACTCGGAAGCGTGCCTCGTGGTGATGGACGACTCAACCACGACCTGCTCCCCGGCGAAAAGGGCCCCCAGGACGCTTGCGGCGTCTTCGGTGTCTGGGCTCCGGGTGAAGAGGTCGCCAAGCTCACCTACTTCGGACTGTATGCACTGCAGCACCGCGGACAAGAGTCCGCGGGAATCGCTGTGAGCAACGGTTCCCAGATCCTCGTCTTCAAGGACATGGGCCTCGTTTCCCAAGTCTTCGACGAAACCTCTCTCGGCTCGCTCCAAGGTCATATCGCGGTCGGTCACGCCCGCTATTCGACCACCGGGGCCTCCGTCTGGGAGAACGCCCAGCCGACCTTCCGTGCGACCGCCCACGGCTCCATTGCCCTGGGTCACAACGGCAACCTGGTGAACACCGCCGAGCTTGCCGAGATGGTCGCCGACCTCCCCCGTCAGGACGGCCGTGCCACCCAGGTGGCCGCCACCAATGACACCGACCTGGTCACCGCCCTGCTCGCCGGTCAGACCGACGACGAGGGCAAGCCCCTGACCATCGAGGAGTCGGCCGCCAAGGTCCTGCCTCAGGTCAAGGGCGCCTTCTCCCTCGTCTTCATGGACGAGGGGACCCTCTACACCGCCCGTGACCCGCAGGGCATCCGCCCGCTGGTCCTCGGCCGCCTGGAGCGCGGCTGGGTGGTCGCGAGTGAGACCGCCGCCCTCGACATCTGCGGCGCCAGCTTCGTCCGCGAGGTCGAGCCGGGCGAGCTCATCGCCATCGACGAGAACGGTCTCCGTACCTCGCGATTCGCGGAAGCGAAGCCCAAGGGCTGTGTCTTCGAGTACGTCTACCTGGCGCGCCCGGACACCGACATCGCCGGCCGGAACGTCTACCTCTCGCGTGTCGAGATGGGTCGGCGCCTGGCCAAGGAAGCCCCGGTCGACGCCGATCTCGTCATAGCGACGCCGGAGTCCGGCACGCCCGCCGCCGTCGGATACGCCGAGGCCAGCGGGATTCCGTACGGATCCGGCCTGGTCAAGAACGCCTACGTGGGCCGGACCTTCATCCAGCCCTCGCAGACGATCCGCCAGCTCGGCATCCGGCTCAAGCTCAACCCCCTCAAGGAAGTCATCCGCGGCAAGCGCCTGGTGGTCGTCGACGACTCGATCGTCCGCGGCAACACCCAGCGCGCCCTGGTCAAGATGCTCCGCGAGGCCGGCGCGGCGGAGGTCCACATCCGGATCTCCTCGCCGCCGGTGAAGTGGCCGTGCTTCTTCGGCATCGACTTCGCCACCCGGGCCGAGCTCATCGCCAACGGGATGACGGTCGACGAGATCGCCACCTCCATGGGCGCGGACTCGCTCTCCTACATCTCGCTCGACGCGATGATCGAGGCGACCACCATCCAGAAGCCCAATCTCTGCCGTGCCTGCTTCGACGGCGAGTACCCGATGGAGCTGCCCGACCCGCAGCTTCTGGGCAAGCAGCTCCTGGAGACCGAGCTGGCCGGCGGCACGGACGCCGCCGACGCGCTCCGTCGCCCGTAGCCCTGGCTCCACCTGCGCCGGGCCCTGTCTTTGAGGCTTCTCCCAGGGCCCGGCACCACACGCAGTAACGACACGAAAGCTCTCTCCTGTCATGACAGAGAAGACCACCGGTGCCAGCTACGCAGCCGCAGGCGTGGACATCGAAGCGGGCGACCGCGCCGTCGAGCTGATGAAGGAGTGGGTGAAGAAGACGCAGCGCCCCGAGGTCCTCGGCGGCCTCGGCGGCTTCGCCGGCCTCTTCGACGCCTCCGCCCTCAAGCGCTATGAGCGCCCGCTGCTCGCCTCGGCCACCGACGGCGTCGGCACCAAGGTGGACATCGCCCGCCAGCTCGGCGTGTACGACACCATCGGCCACGACCTGGTGGCGATGGTCATGGACGACATCGTCGTCTGCGGCGCCGAGCCGCTCTTCATGACCGACTACATCTGCGTCGGCAAGGTGCACCCCGAGCGTGTCGCGGCGATCGTCAAGGGCATCGCCGAGGGCTGTGTCCTCGCCGGCTGCGCCCTGGTGGGCGGCGAGACCGCCGAGCACCCCGGCCTGCTGGGCCCGGACGACTTCGACGTGGCCGGTGCCGGAACGGGCGTCGTCGAGTACGACCGCCTGCTCGGCGCGGATCGCATCCGTACGGGTGACGCCGTCATCGCGATGGCTTCGTCCGGCCTTCACTCGAACGGGTACTCGCTGGTCCGCCACGTCCTCTTCGAGCGCGCCAAGATGTCGCTGGAGCAGCACGTGGAGGAGCTCGGCCGCACCCTCGGCGAGGAGCTCCTGGAGCCCACGAAGATCTACTCGCTCGACTGCATGGCCCTCACCCGTACGGCCGAGGTGCACGCCTACTCGCACATCACGGGCGGTGGCCTCGCGGCGAACCTGGCCCGGGTCATCCCGGATCACCTGCACGCCACGGTCGACCGTTCGACCTGGGCCCCGGGCGCCATCTTCGATCTGGTCGGCACGGCGGGTCAGGTGGAGCAGCTGGAGCTGGAGAAGACCCTGAACATGGGCGTCGGCATGATGGCCGTCGTGCCGGGTGAGTCGGTGGACGTGGCGCTGACCGCGCTGGCCGACCGGGGTGTCGACGCGTGGGTCGCGGGCGAGATCCTGGACCGTGGCGACCACACCGAAGGCGCCACCATGACCGGTTCCTACGCGAGCTGAGCAGCACTGAAACCCGGCCCGGGGCGATGCCCTGGACCGGGTTTCAGTCTTTTGTCTGTCGTGCAGACGCCTCAGGGCGTCAAGCGCCGCGACGCTGTGACGACGGCCCGGACTCTTCGTCCTCGTCGTCGTCATCCGTGTTGTAGAGGTCCGCGTACCGAGCGTACGGGTCGTCCTCGTCCAGCTCGTCGTCGTCTACCTCGACCGGCTCGCTGACAGGCAGCGGTTCCACGGTCGATGCGCCCAGCTCGTTGGCCAGGCGCGAGAGGTCAGTCCCGCCGCTGCTGTACTTCAGCTGGCGGGCGACCTTCGTCTGCTTGGCCTTTGCCCGGCCGCGCCCCATGGCTCGACCCCCTCGGTGACGGGGCTCGACGGCCCCAGAGTCTGACACGCGTTCATGGTTCGGAGCGGGCTCTCCGTGGAGAGACCGTCCGTAGGGGTTTAACGGTACCTGCTTCCGCGGCCATACGGTACGCCGCCCGCATGACGCGCCCCGGTGCAGAACCAACAAGGCGCCCCGTCCTCGCTGGTCAGCTGCGATTTTAGCCTTTTCCTGGCGGGCGACCCGCCGAAGTGCAGTGAGTTCCGTCTCGCCGCACCCCGGCGGGCCCGCCCAGGAGCCCCGGGGAATGCCTACACCGCGCGCGCGGCGCGGGCGTCGGCCATCCGCTGTTCGGCGATCCGGTCGGCCGCGGCGGCCGGCGGAATGCCGTCCGCCTTCGCGCGAGCAAAGATCTCCAGCGTGGTGTCGAAGATCTTCGTGGCCTTGGCCTTGCAGCGGTCGAAGTCGAAGCCGCGCAGCTCGTCGGCGACCTGGATGACACCGCCCGCGTTGACCACGTAGTCGGGCGCGTAGAGGATCCCGCGGTCCGAGAGGTCCTTCTCGATGCCCGGGTGGGCGAGCTGGTTGTTCGCCGCGCCGCAGACGATCGTCGCGGTGAGCGCCGGGACGGTCTCGTCGTTCAGGGCGCCGCCGAGCGCGCAGGGGGCGTAGATGTCCAGGCCCTCGGTGCGGATCAGCGCGTCCGTGTCGGCGACCGCGGTGACCTTGCCCGGGTGCTTGTCCAGGATCCGGCGTACGGACTCTTCCCGTACGTCTGTGATCACGACCTCGGCGCCGTCCTCCAGCAGGTGCTCGACCAGGTAGTGGCCGACCTTGCCGACGCCGGCCACGCCGACCTTGCGGCCGCGCAGGGTCGGGTCGCCCCACAGGTGCTGGGCGCTGGCGCGCATGCCCTGGAAGACGCCGAAGGCGGTGAGGACCGAGGAGTCGCCGGCGCCGCCGTTCTCGGGGGAGCGGCCGGTCGCCCAGCGGGTCTCGCGGGCCACGACGTCCATGTCGGCCACGTAGGTGCCGACGTCGCAGGCGGTCACGTAACGGCCGCCGAGCGACTCCACGAACCGGCCGTAGGCCTGGAGGAGTTCCTCGCTCTTGAGGACGTCCGGATCGCCGATGATCACTGCCTTGCCGCCGCCGAGGTCGAGACCGGCGAGGGCGTTCTTGTACGACATGCCGCGCGAGAGGTTCAGCGCGTCGAGGACGGCCTCCTCGTCGGAGGCGTACGCGTGGAAGCGCGTACCGCCGAGGGCGGGGCCCAGGGCGGTGGAGTGGATGGCGATGACGGCCTTCAGGCCGGTGGCGCGGTCCTGGCACAGCACGACTTGCTCGTGGCCGCCCTGCTCCGTACGGAACAGGGTGTGCAGGACGCCGTCGGTCATTTCGGTCACGGTGGTGACTCCCATGGAAGAGATGCGGCGGAAAGACGCCCGCCCTGCGGGTGGGGGAGGGCGTGCTGGGAGCAGAGTAAGACCTGAGGGCCGCCCGTAGGTGCCCTGTCCGAGGATCGAAACACTCCCGTGGTGCGAGGGCGCGGGAACGCCCGGAGGTGAACCCGGCCCCGCGGAAGGGCAGTACGTGAGCGTGAGCGAATCCTCCGATCTCCCGTTGCCGTCCGCGCGCTCGGCGCCGACCGTCCCGTACGCCTCCTACCTGCGCGTCTACGAGCCCCTGGCGGCCTTCACCGAGCCGGAGCGCACGCACTGGGCCGACTACGCCCGGCGCGGGGTGACTCCGACCGCCCAGGACGAACTGCGCCGGTCGCTGTCGGACTTGGTGCGGGTCCCGGTGATGGGGGTGCCGGCCCACGAGAGTGCGGACGCCTTCACGGCGGTGGTCGACGGGGTGCTGCTGGTCTGCCCGTGGCGCACCCGGCTCCGCGGCTGGCTGGCGCTGCAGGAGCTCGTGGAGTGGTTTCCGCGCCCGGTGCTGGACGCGGCGCTCCCGCCGGGGGCACGCCGGCGGGCGGCCGAGGACTACGAGAGCTGGCGCCAACGGAACCCCGACGCCCGCCCGTGGATCCGTACGGGGGTGTGGCAGGTCCCGCTGCGCTGGTTCGTCCTGGTGGCGGACGAGGAGCGGGATTACGTGCCGGCCGAGCGGCTGCGCTACCGCACGCCGATGGTCCAGGCCCGGCGACGGCTCGCCCGGGCGCTGCGGGCCCTGCGCGACGCGGAGGGGTACGGGACGCTCGCCGACGGGCTGGTGGAGGTGGGGAGCTGGCTGGAGGAGTTCCACCCGCGCTCGATGGTCGAGCTGGATTACGGCGGGCTGGTGCACGCGCTGCCGGCGGACGGGCTGGCGGCCGACCGCTCGGCCGGGGACCTCGCGGCGGGCATCGCGGCCCTGCGGGCCGGGGACACGGAGGGCGCGAACGAGGTGTACGAGGGGCTGGCCGAGCGGTGGCGGGCGGTCCGGGAGCGACTTTTCGCGAATTAGGCCGAAAGGGGCCTGTGTGGCTTGTTTCACCCGAGAGGGGGGTCGCACGTATCGTCCGGTATCGGTCGATCAGTGAATACTGGCTGATCAGAGGCCTGATCGTGTCATTTAGGACGTAGTGCCAGGACCTACGTCCCGATACGGGCCATTGGCCCAAGCGTGACGGACCGCACTAACTACACCCTTGCGCCCTTCCCCTACCCTCGTGCCAAAATAGGACAAGGAGTCCGGGGAGGGTTCCTTCCGTCCAACTAAGGGCGGAATGCTCAGCATTGCACGCTACGGGGGGTCTGGTGACTCCTGATCGCTCTGTGACTGATCGTCACAGTGGGGTGACTGTCCGTTATGGGGCGGTCCATCGGCTTCCGCCGCTGATGAACACCTCGGAGGGCAATTCCGTCGGTTTGGCCGTCGAGGCTGGACGGATGGTGTAGTTGTAGTGCCGAGGACAAGCCGTTCGTCCTATAACCGACTCGGCCCGCGTATGTCCATTTCGGGCAACGCGGGCCAAGGTGCAGAATTTAGAGGAAAGAACCGAGATGGTTCGGTTCTCCCGAGGAGGCCGCTCATGACCGCTCGCACCCCTGATGCCGAGCCGCTGCTGACCCCGGCTGAGGTCGCCACGATGTTCCGCGTGGACCCGAAGACGGTCACCCGCTGGGCCAAGGCTGGCAAGCTCACGTCCATCCGCACCCTGGGTGGACACCGCCGGTACCGCGAGGCCGAGGTTCGCGCACTGCTCGCGGGAATTCCGCAGCAGCGCAGCGAGGCCTGAGGTCGCGTTAACACCCCGCTTCAACGGGTTTATCGGGTCCCCCAATCCGATGAAACCACATAGCTTCATACGGCCGGGCCTGCCCCAACAGGTCCAAGGTCGTTCGATCGCGCTGGACTCCGCCGGGTCCAGCGCGATCTTTTTTATGCCCAGGTCAGGGCGGTTCTCAAGCGCGCGAGAGTTATCGGCGGGGTAGGTGCCATTGCACATATTCTATTGAGCAGGCGTATGGGTGCGATAAAAGTATGAGTCTCAAAAACTCATGCGGTGACTCCCGTCACAGACGATCACTCTTGTACATCGGGTAATGCGCCCCGTAAAGGGGACGCGCTTCGCGAGACACATCATGCGAACGAGGGATTCCGCGTCACGGCCCACGGCCCCAAGGCCCACGGCCCGCGGGCGGCCCGCCGGGGCCCGCAGGAGGGGCGGGCGCGGCCCGGAGGTGTTCACGGATGCCGCGGGTGCTCCACGGCCCCAGACGTCCCTCTCGGGGCCGCACGCGACGGTGCGCCGCCAACGCGTCAGGGCCCGTATCCCCAGAGG
>NZ_JBSGZP010000371.1:0-7299 GCF_053611065.1 Streptomyces sp. NPDC054840 | reverse complement strand
CGACCGCCCATCCCGTGGGACGGCGGCCGGGCCCTCGTGCACGGCTGTCAGGCGGTCAGGACCTCTGCGCCCGGACGATCTCCTCCGGCGAACCGGTCGGAAGCTGTCCTTCCGGGATCCGCCGACCCGCGTACCCTGCTTCACGTCACGGACCAGGTCACCCCTGGTGGACCGTGCGGCCACCTGGCGCACATGTCCGCGATCACTGCGGTAGAACGGTCGGCATGATCTTCCACATCGTCCCGCTCGCCGACTGGACCGCCGCGCCCGGGCTGCCGTACGCCCCGCCCTCGCTGGAGACCGAGGGGTTCGTCCACTGTTCCGCGGACCGCTCCACGGCACTCGCGATCGTCGACGCGCATTACCGGGCGGTACCCGGGATCCTGCTGGCGGTGGAGCTCGACGAGGGCGTGCTGACCGCCGAGGTCCGCCAGGACGGTGATTCCGGCGGCCGTTACCCACATGTTCACGGTCCGCTGAACCGGGACGCCGTGATCCACGTGTGGGAGGTCGTACGCACACCCGGCAGCCCTGCCTCACTGGCCCCATGGGAACCGGGCCGATGAACCGGCGCGGCAGGCTTCACCTGAGGCCCGCCGCAGGCCAGGATGCTGCACGCCATCCGGCCACAAAGCGAGGAGAGACTCATGAGCGACCTCACGCACACCGCCCGGCGCACGGTACTGACGATCGGCGCGGCCGCCCTGACCGGCGGTGCGATCACCGCCTGCGGCGGTGGCAGCGGTGAGAAGGCCTCGTCGGGGGAACCGAACGACGCGGCCGTCCAGCCCGCCGCCCCGGCCCCCGCCTCTCCCGACGCGGGGGCGGCCGGCAAGGCCCTCACCACGAAGACGGACGTGCCGGTGGGCGGTGGCAAGGTCTTCAAGGAGGAGAAGGTCGTGGTCACCCAGCCCAAGGCCGGCACCTTCAAGTGCTTCACGGCGGTCTGCCCCCACCAGGGCTGCCTGGTGACCAAGGTGGAGGACGGCAGCATCGACTGCGCCTGCCACGGCAGCAAGTTCGCGGTCACGGACGGCGCGGTGACCAAGGGTCCGGCCACCAAGGGGCTGGCGGAGAAGAAGATCAAGGTCGCGGCGGACGGCAATATCTCGCTCGCATAGCGGCAGGTCAGGCGCCTACGCTCCCTGGATGGACGATCTGACGCTGGTACGGGACCACACGGTCTACCGGTGCGTGATGGGCTCCCGGGCGTTCGGGCTGGCGACGGAGGCGAGCGACACCGACCTGCGCGGTGTCTACCTCGCCCCGACGCCGCTGTTCTGGCGGTTCGAGAAGCCCCCCACGCACGTGGAGGGCCCGCGGGACGAGGAGTTCTCCTGGGAGCTGGAGCGCTTCTGCGGACTCGCCCTGCGGGCCAACCCGAACGTCCTGGAGTGCCTGCACTCCCCCCTCGTGGAAGAGGTCACCCCGGTCGGCGAGGAGCTGCTCTCCCTCCGCGGGGCCTTCCTCTCCCGCCGGGCCCACACCAGCTTCAGCCGGTACGCGGCCTCCCAGCGCGGCAAACTCCTGGCGGACGTCCGGGTCCACGGCGCCCCGCGCTGGAAGCACGCCATGCACCTGCTGCGCCTGCTGCTGTCCTGCCGTGACCTCCTGCGCACCGGCCGGCTGACCATCGACGCCGGCCCGCACCGCGACCGCCTGCTCGCGGTCCGCCGCGGCGAGCTCACGTGGGAGGAGGCCGACACCTGGATGGCCCGACTCCAGGAGGAGACGGAGTCGGCCCTGGCCTCCACCGTGCTGCCCGCGGAGCCGGACCTGGCCAGGGTGCAGGACTTCCTGGTCCGCACCCGCCGCGCGTCAGCCGCGTAGCATCCGCCGCCGAATGACGAACTCGTCGAGCGCGTCATACGCCGACACCTGCCCGGGCAGGGAGGACACGGTCTGCGCCGCGTCCAGCACCGCGTGCAGCGCCTCGAAGTCCTCGCGTACCCCGCCGACGGGCGGGCCCGCGTAGCCCCCGTGCTCGGCGGCCACCTTGGCCTCGATCAGAGCGGCGAGGTACGGGGGCGCCTCCGGCACCTCGGCCAGCAGGGTCGGCAGGTGCGCCTGCACCTCGCCCGACCGCATGAGGTGGATGCCGGTGAGCAGCGCCCGGAACGCGTAGAGCAGCGGTTTGAGTGCGGCGGCCTTCTCGAAGAGCCGCCATTGGGTGCCCGCGAACCCCCGGTAGTGGTGGGCGTGGTGGGAGGTCAGCACGCCGGGGGCCAGCGCGATCAGTTCCTCGTGCGCCGCCGTCGTGTGGACCACGAGCGGGGAGAGCAGCTGCTCCAGGACGTAGCCATTGCGGTTCAGCATCAGGCGGACGAACTTGCGCAGGTCGTGCGTGACGAGGTCCATCTCCACGTCGTCCCGGTCCCACATGCGGGTCCGGGTCTCCTCCGGTTCGCGCAGACCCAGCAGGTCCTGCGCCGGGAGCAGGTGGGCGCCGCGCAGGTCGATGTCGGAGTCCCGGGACGGGAATCCGTACAGGTGCGCGCCGGAGACCGTGGCGAAGAGCAGCGGATCGGGCTGCTCCGCCACGACGGGGGTCAGGTCGAGACTCAGGGCGTCCAGCATGGATCAAGCGTCCCAGAGGGTGCCGAAGGCCAGGAGTTCGTCCCGGTACTCGATGCGGCCCTCCCACGCGGAGGGCCAGACGTCCGCGCCGAGGTGGGCTCCGGCGAAGGCGCCGGCGAGGCAGGCGATGGAGTCGGAGTCGCCGCGCGTGCAGGCGGCCCGGCGCAGCGCGGCCAGCGGCTCCTCGGGGAAGAGCAGGAAGCAGTGCAGGGCGGTGGCGAGGGCCTCCTCGGCTATCCAGCCGTCCCCCGTGGTCAGGCAGGGGTCGGTCTCCGGGGAGGGTGACCGCAGGGCGGCCGCCAGCCGGTCCAGGACTTCCAGGCACTCGTCCCAGCCCCGCGCGATGAAGGACTCCGGGGAGGCGTCGGACGCGGTCCGCGTCCACAGGTCGCCCAGCCAGCGCTCGTGGTAGCGGGTGCGGTTCTCCAGGGCGTACGAGCGCAGCCGTCCGACGAGCCCGGTCACCTCGGTGCCCTCGGCCAGCAGGAACACCGCCCGCGCGGTCAGATCGGAGGCGGCGAGCGCCGTGGGGTGCCCGTGTGTGAGGGCCGACTGGAGCTGGGCGGCGCCGGCCCGCTCCTCCTCGGTCCAGTCAGGCACCAGCCCGACCGGGACCACCCGCATGTTGGCGCCGCAGCCCTTGGAGCCGATCTGGCTGGCGTCGCGCCAGTCCCGGTCCGGCGTGTCCAGCAGCCGGCAGGCCGTCATGCAGGTGCGGCCCGGGGCGCGGTTGTTCTCCGGGGAGTGATACCAGTCGACGAACTCCTCGCGGACCGGCCGGGTCAGGCGCTGCGGGCCCACCCGGCCCCGCTCCGCCGCCGTACGGATGCCGCGGGCCAGGGCGAGGGTCATCTGGGTGTCGTCCGTGACGATCGCCGGGCGCGGGAGGTTCATCTCGCGCCAGGGGCCCGTCTTGGCCAGGATCGAGGGCACGTCGTTGAACTCTGTCGGGAAACCGAGGGCATCGCCCAGGGCCAGGCCGATCATGGCGCCCGTCGCGGCTCGCTTGGTCATCGGGTGGATCCTTCCGGTCGCAGCAGGGGAGGGTGGAGGGTGGTCGCCGGGCCGGGCCGGTAGAGGGCGGCGGGTTTGCCCCGGCCGCCGGTCAGCCGGGCGGCGCCCGGTACGGCCTCGACGAAGCCGGGTGTCGCCAGGACCTTGCGGCGGAAGTTGGGGCGGTCGAGGGTGGTGTTCCAGACCGTCTCGTAGACGGACTGCAGCTCCCCGAGGGTGAATTCGGGCGGACAGAAGCCGGTGGCCAGGCAGGTGTACTCCAGCTTGGCGCCGATCCGCTCGCGTGCGTCCGCCAGGATCACCGCGTGGTCGAACGCCGGCTCCGAGACGTCTTCCACGGCCAGCCAGCGGGCGTGGGCCGCGTCCCCGCCACCCTCGGGGGCCGGCTCCGGCAGGTCCGGGACGAGGGCGGTGAAGGCCACCGAGACCACCCGCATCCGGGGGTCGCGGTCCGGTTCGCTGTATGTGCGCAGCTGCTCCAGGTGGAGCGCGGCGACGAGCTGCTCCGGCAGGCCGGTCTCCTCGGCCAGTTCGCGCCGGGCCGCCGTCTCGGCGGACTCCCGCGGCCGGACGAACCCCCCGGGCAGCGCCCAGGCCCCGGCGTACGGTTCCTGGCCGCGCCGGATCAGCAGCACGTGCAGGGCGCCGGCGCGCACGGTGAACACGGCCAGGTCGACGGTCACCGCGAACGGCTCGAAGGCGTACGGGTCATAGCCGGCGGTCATCGGTTCTCCGGAAGGGGGTCGGTGAAGTGCCAGCCCTCGGCCAGCAGTCCGTCCACGGCCCGGACCGCCGTCTCCAGCCGGGCCGCCCGGCTCCCGCGTACGACGAGGAAACGCCTCCCGGTGCGCTCCAGTTCCGCCCGGAACCGCTCGGTCATCCAGGGCCGCAGCTGTGGCCCGTCCCGCAGTCCGTCGTCCTCGAAGGGCACGTCGGTGTGGTCGGTGAGCAGGTACAGGTCCCGCCGGGTGAGGTCGGCGATCCGCTCGACCTCCTCGTTGCGGCCGCCCATGTACCGCTCGTGCCAGATCCCGGTCGCGAAGGAGTCGGTGTCGCAGAACAGCACGGGCGAGCCGAGCCGGGCGGCGTGCTCCTCGTCCGCGTCCTGGTGGCGGGCGATGAGCGGGAACTCCTCGGAGGTGAAGGACACGTCCGCCCAGGAGGCCGCCGGGTCGGCGGCGCGGGCGGCGGCCAGCTTCTCCTCGCTGTACCGGCGCCCGTACTCGGCGACCCAGCCCGTCTTGGCCCATACGCCGCCGCGTTGCCGGTAGTGGTCCGCGAGGGCCCGCGCCAGCGTGGTGGTGCCGGTGGACTCCGCGCCGAGGACGACGACCCGCCGGGTGAGGGCGGCCCGGACGGCCGGCCCGAGGAACTCCCAGGAGCCGGCCGGGTCCCTGCGCACCACCGTCCCGGACACGGGGAACAGCGTGCGTTCCCGGTCCACCAGGACCTCCTCGGCGCCGAACCTCCGGGCGAGCTCGCTCCCGTACTCCTCCGAGGTGAAGACGGCGTCCACCCGCCCGGGGACCGCGCCGCGGAAGACGGCCATGTGGGCCTCCCAGATCTCCGGGTCGTGCAGGTCGACCGGGATGTCGTCCACCGCGCCGACGACCTCGGCCCCGGGGTGCGCCTCTCGCATCCAGGCGACCCGGTCGGCGAGCGGCACCGACTCCACGGAGGCCGCGCACACCAGCACGGTCAACCGCTCGCACTGGTCCTGGGCGGTGCGCACGAGGTGGTGGTGGCCGGCGTGCGGCGGGTAGAACTTGCCGAGGACCAGGCCGTGCCCGTGGCGTCTCATGCCGTCGCCTCCGCCGCCGTACGGGCGTCGCGCGCCGGCAGCGTGCGCCGCCAGCCGAGGAGTCCGACCACGCACAGGGCGAGGAAGCCCACGTAGAGCGCGGAGGTCAGATAGAGGCCCTTGTGGGCGTAGAGCGGGATGTAGACGAGGTCGGCGGCGATCCACAGCCACCAGGACTCCACGAGCTTGCGGCACTGCCCGTACG
Organism: Streptomyces sp. NPDC054840; assembly: GCF_053611065.1. Lineage (NCBI taxonomy): Bacteria > Bacillati > Actinomycetota > Actinomycetes > Kitasatosporales > Streptomycetaceae > Streptomyces > Streptomyces sp. NPDC054840. Next base: position 1,702 of record NZ_JBSGZP010000371.1, on the reverse strand, counting down.
TGGCGACGAGCGAGAGTCCGGTGGTCAGTGCGTCCCAGAAGGGGACGGTGGAGTCGGTGGCCCGGCTCAGCAGCAGCGTGAGTGCGAACACCCCCACCGCCCCCGCCGCGGCGAGCCCGGCCCATTCGGTGCGCGTGGTGCGGCGCACCGGCAGGGCCTCGGCGGATCCTGGTCCACCCCCGTGGGTCCAGGACCACCAGCCGTAGGCGGCGAGGGCGATGAAGACGATCTGGAGCCCGGCGTCGGCGTAGAGGCCGGCCTGGGCGAAGAGCACGATGAAGAAGATGTTGTTGGCGATGCCGATCGGCCAGTTGGCCACGTGCTGCCGGGCGACCAGCCAGACGCAGAGGGCGCCTGTGGCGAAGCCGAGCACCTCGGTCCAGCTCATGGTCCAGTTCATGCCGACCCCCTCCGATGTTTAATGGTCAGATTGACTATAAACATGGATCGGGGTTCCCGGCAAGCAGAAAACCCGCGGCGCCCTGGGGCACCGCGGGTTTTTCTGTTACCGGGCCGGCCGCCTGCGGGGCGACCGGCGCTACTTGGCCGACACGGCCTGGTAGCGCCTTGTGACTAGAGACCGACCTCGCGCATCAGCATGCCGACCTCGGTGTTGGTCAGGCGGCGCAGCCAGCCGGACTTCTGGTCGCCCAGCTCGATCGGACCGAAGGAGGTCCGGACGAGCTTCTCGACCGGGAAGCCGGCCTCCGCCATCATGCGGCGGACGATGTGCTTGCGACCCTCGTGGAGGGTGACCTCGACCAGGTAGTTCTTGCCGACCTGGTCGACGACGCGGAAGTGGTCGGCGCGGGCGTAGCCGTCCTCCAGCTCGATGCCGTCCTTGAGCCGCTTGCCGATCTCACGCGGCAGCGGGCCGGTGATGGCCGCGACGTAGGTCTTCTTCACGCCGTACTTCGGGTGCGTGAGGCGGTGGGCCAGCTCACCGTGGTTGGTGAGCAGGATGATGCCCTCGGTCTCGGTGTCGAGCCGGCCGACGTGGAAGAGACGGGTCTCACGGTTGGTGACGTAGTCGCCCAGGCACTGACGGCCGTCCGGGTCCTCCATGGTGGAGACGACACCGGCGGGCTTGTTCAGCGCGAAGAACAGGTACGACTGGGTGGCGACGGTCAGGCCGTCCACCTTGATCTCGTCCTTCGGCAGGACGCGCTTGCCCTGCTCCAGCACGATCTCGCCGTTGACCTCGACGCGGGCCTGCTCGATGAGCTCCTCGCAGGCGCGGCGCGAACCCATGCCGGCACGGGCGAGCACCTTCTGCAGACGCTCACCCTCCTCCTCGGCACCCGGGAAGGTCTTCGGGGTCTTGACCACGGGCTTGTCGGCGTACCGGTCGCGCACGCGCTCCTCGATGCGCGCGTCCAGCTCACGCGGACGGGACTGGCCGCTGCGGCTGCCGGGGCCGCTGCGCGGGCCGCCTGCGCCGCCGATGCCGGGGGTCCTGGAGGTCCGGGGACCGCCCTTGGCGCCACCGCGCGCCGCGGCGCCACGGGCACCGCCGCCGCCCGCCTTCGGGCCGCTGCGCCCGCTGCGCTCGCCCTCGGGGCCTACGTCGTAGCGGCGCTCCTCGGGACGGGGCTTGCCTGCGCGCTTCGGCTTGTCGTCGCGCCCGCCCGCGCCCCTCGGCTGGGAGCCCCCCCCGCCGGATCCCCGGGAGTTGCCGCCCGCGCCCGAACCCCGCGGGTTG
>NZ_JBSGZP010000370.1:0-7309 GCF_053611065.1 Streptomyces sp. NPDC054840 | reverse complement strand
CTGCCGCAGCCGCTGCTGCCAGGCGGCCCCCGGACGACCACAGAGGCTGACATGCACAACGAACGCTGGGTCTACCGCTTCCTCTTCGCGTGGAACGACACACTGTTCTTCGACCCGCTCGACGTCTCCTACGAGCCGAACGCGGACCACTTCCTCGCCGCGTTCGACGAGCGGGTGCGGGCCCGATTCGTCCGCAGTGGCATCTGGTGGAGCTTCCGGCACAACCAGAACCTGCCGTCGCAGGGCTGGAAGATCCACGTCTCGTCGAGCCACCGCCACGTACGCGAGGTCGCCGCCTCGGTGATCGGCCACCTGACGGAACGCGAGATCGATTTCAAGATCGCTCTCGATCTCAACATCTTCGAGATGCTCAACTCCAAGGCCATCTCCCGCGGCAGCGGCGGCAAGCTCGTCACCGTCTACCCCCGCGACGACGACGAGTTCCGGACCTGCCTGGCGGACCTCGCCCGGCTCCTGAAGGGCGTCGAGGGTGCCTACGTCCTGTCGGACCTGCGCTACCGGGACAGCAAGGCCCTCTACTTCCGCTACGGCCAGTTCCTCGACACCCACGCCGTCGACGTCCTCGGCCGCGGGCTGCCGCGGATCCTCGGACCGGACGGAGCCGTCCCGGACGACCGGCGCCCCGGCCACGCGCAGCCCTCCTGGGTGCCCTGGCCGTTCGACGACTGGCAGCCCGCCGACGAGGACGAGGGGGACGACGGCCTCCTCGGGGGCCGCTTCCGGGTGACCGGCGCGATCCAGTTCTCCAACAGCGGCGGCGTGTACACGGCCGAGGACACCGCGGACGGCGACCGGCCGGTGCTGCTCAAGGAGGCCCGCCCGCACACCAACATCAACCCGCGGCAGGACCACGACGCCGTGGACATCCTCGGCCGCGAGTGGATGTTCCTGAACCGGCTGGCCGACGCGGGCTCCTACCCGGCGCCGATCGCGAAGTTCCGGCACTGGGAACACCACTACATCGCGGAGGAGTTCGTCGACAGCTCCGACATCCGCTCGGTGCTGCTGGAGCGCAACCCGCTGGCGCGGCCGGGGTTCGACATCGAGCGGTCACGGGAGTACCTGGGGATCTTCCTCGCCGTCTTCCGCGGGCTGGCACGCGCGATCCAGGCCGCCCACGACCGCGGTGTGATCCTCACCGACTTCACCGCCGCGAACCTGCTCATCGACCCGGACACCTACGAGGTGACCATCGTCGACCTGGAGGCCTGCCGGCTGGCCGGGAGCGGTGACGACGCCCTGGCGAAGCCGGTCGAGCTCTACACCCCGGGGTTCAGCCTCTCCCGCAACCGCTTCAAGGCGTACGGGCCGGAGGGCGACCGGTACGCCCTCGCGTCCACCATGGCGTACTTCATCTTCCCGATCGCCGCCATGTCGTACCTGCGCGAGGACGTCCTCGACCTGTACCGGATCTTCATCACTGAGGGACTGGGCTGGCCGGAGCGGGTGCACCGGCTGATCACCGACCTGGCCCGGGACCGGATCGACCTCACCGGCCTGCTGAAGGCCCTGGAGGACGAGGGCGACGACCTGCTGGACCGGGTCGAGGCCGCCCCGGAGCGCCCCGTCGTCGAGGGAGAGCCGTGGCTCGAGGACGCGGAGGCCGGGGTGGCCGCCTTCATCGAGGCCACCGCCGACACCGGCCGCGACACGCTCTTCCCCGTGGACCCCTTCGCGCACGTCACCAACCCGCTGAGCCTGGGCTTCGGAGCGAGCGGCGTCCTGTGGGCGCTGCACGCCTGCGGCGTCCCGGTGCGGCCGGAGTGGCGTGCCTGGCTGAGCCGCAGGCTGGCGGACATCGATCCGGCCCGCTACCCGGACGGCCTCATGAACGGCCTGTCCGGCATCGCCTGGGCGGCCGACTCCCTCGGGCTCGGCGTACCGGCCAGGGAGCTGCTGACCCGGGCCAACGAACGCGCGGTGGAGAAGGGCGATCACACCTTCTACTACGGCCTCTCCGGGGTCGGCATGACCAACCTGCGCTTCTTCCTGCGCGGCCACGACCCCCGCGACCTCGCCGCCGCGCGGGAGTGCGCGCAGGCGCTGTACGAGACGGCGCAGCGGGACGGAGGCCACGCCCACTGGCTGAACGAGTTCACCGCGAAGGAGCCGCTGACCGGCCTGGGCTTCGGGCAGGCCGGTGTCGCGATGTTCCTGCTGCGCATGCACCAGATCACGGGGGAGGCGCGCTACCTGCGGCTCGGACGGGAGGCGCTCGCCTGGGAGATGGCCCACGCCCGGCCCATCGACGACGACGGCGGCCCGGTCATGTTCGCGCACGAGGGGACGATGGAGCCGTACGTCGAGGTCGGCTCGGCGGGCGTGCTGAAGGTGCTGCTGCGCTACGGGGACACGGACGCGGCCCGGACCGTCCTGCGCGGGCTGGACGTCCGGTACTCGGTGATGCCGGGCTACGCCTTCGGGATGGCCGGCATCGCCGACGCGCTGCTGGACGCGGCCGAGTTCACCGGCGACCGGTCGTACCGCGACACGGCGCTGCGCCAGCTCGACTTCGTCCGGAAGGTCTTCCTCTTCGAGCCCGCCGAGCGCTTCGGGCTGCCCCGCGCCGACGGCCGGCCCCCTTTGCTGGGTCTGCCCGGCGACGGGCTGCTGCGCTGCTCCACCGACTATCTGACCGGCTCGGCGGGCGTGCTGCGGGTGCTCCACCGGGTGAACCGGGGAGGCCCGGCCGACTTCCTGCTGGACGAGGCAGGACGGTGAGGCAGCTCTGGCGCACGCTGCGCGGTCACCGGACCCCGTTCGTGGTGGTCCTCGTCGCCGAGGTCGCCATGAGCGGGCTGGAGGCCCTGCTGCACCCGCTGCTGCTCAAGGCGCTGTTCGACGAGGCGATCCTGACCGCTGACCTGCGGCGCTTCCTGTTCCTCGGCCTCACCTACCTCGCGCTGGGGCTCACCCTCAACCTCACGGGGTACTGGATCGCCTGTCGGCGCAAGCGGTTCGAGAACGCGTTCACGCTGGTGCTGGAGACCGAGCTGCTGGGCCGCACGCTCGGCCTGGACGGCCGGAAGGTGGCGCGGGCGGGCAACGCCTCGTACGTCAGCCGCATCCACAACGACGTGTCCCAGGGGGTCCTGCCGGCCGTCGACGTGTCCCTGCGCATCGCGCGGCAGGCGGTCACCTCGGTCGTCTTCCTGGGGGTGCTGCTGTACCTGTCCTGGCAGGCCAGCCTCGTCCTGCTGGTGATCGTGCCGCCGCTGGTGTTCGTGAGCAACCGGCTCGGCAGGCGGATCGAGGAGAACACCGGTCCCGAACGCGAGGCGGAGGCCCGGTACGTCAACACGCTGACCCGGACGCTGGAGGCCTTCGCCGCCCTGCGGGGTCTGCCGTCGCTGCTGCCGGGCACGCGCCGCGCGAACCAGGACGCGCTGCGCGGCTTCCTCGGCATGACCTTCGTCAACTTCAGGCTGGCGCAGCGCCAGCGGACCCTCAGCGACCTGGTGATGAACCTGTCGGACACCGCTTCGATGATCGTCGGAGCCTTCTTCGTCTTCTCCGGGCGGATGTCCTTCGGCAGCTTCCTCGCCTTCGTCAACTCGCTGTGGCGGGCGGTGACGGGGATGTTCGACCTCGTCAACATGATTCCGCAGGCCCGCCGGAGCACCGCCGTCCTCGCACGGATCGAGTCCCTGCGCGAGTCCCGTCAGCCCCCGTACCACGACGAGGGGGCACTGGTACGGGTCCAGGGGGCCCGCGTCGTGTACGGCCGCGCGGACGGGGACGAGGTCGGCGGGACCGGAGTGGCTGGAGTGGCCGGGGTGGCCGAAGTGGCCGGGGTGTCGTTCGACGCCTTCGAGCTGCGTGCCGGCGAGCACGTGCTGCTGCGCGGGCCCAACGGCTGCGGGAAGACCACGCTGCTGCACATCATCTCCGGGACGCTCGCCCCCGACGCCGGGTCGGTCATCCTGCCGCCCCGGGTGGCGAGCCTGACCGCTCCGGTGAACCTGCCGCCGCTGCCGGTGCGCGACCTCGTCCCCGACGACGGGCTGCGCGCCGCGCTGGACCTGGACGAGCCGGCCGGCCGGCTGCCCTCGGAACTTTCCTCGGGCCAGCGCCAGCGCGTCGGGGTCGCCGCGCTCCTGTGCGAGGACGCGGACGTGTACCTCGCCGACGAGCCGTTCGCGAACCTCGACGACCGCGGCCGGGAGCTGGTGTTCCGGCTGCTGCGCGAGCGGACCGCCGGGCGGGCGCTGCTCGTCGTGCACCACGGGGACGAGGACCTGGACGGCCGCTTCGACCGCGTGGTGACCCTGACGGCCGGACACCCGCTGGCCCGCATCTCCTGAGGCGGTCGGGCGGTCGGGCGGTCAGGCGGTCAGGCGGTCAGGCGGTCAGGCGGTCAGGCGGTCAGGCGACCAGGTCGCGGGCGGCGGTGGCGAAGGCCGTCCGGTTCGGGTGGCCGGTCTTCTGCAGGAGGCTCGCCACGTGTTTCTCGACGGTGCGCAGCGAGATGTGCAGCCGGCCGGCGATGTCCTTGTTGCTGATGCGTTCGGCGACCAGCCGGGCCACCTCGAACTCGCGGACGGTGATCCCGCACCGGCGCAGGTCCGGCGGCACCCGCTCGGCGCCCGCGCGCCGTTGCCGGACCGAGGCGCCCATCCCGCGCAGCAGCGCCCGGCCGGCTCCGGCGACCGCCTGGAGGCCGGCGTCGTGGAAGTACTCCTCCGCCTCGCGCAGCCATGCGACCGGCGTGCCCCAGCCGTCGTCGTACGCCGACTGCGCGACGAGGCGCAGACAGAGCCTGCGTGCCATGGGGAAGGGTTCGGCCGCCTCCAGTGCCTTGCTCGCGGCGGCCGTCGCCTCGTCGGGCCGGCCCTCGCGGCCGAGCAGGACGGCGTGCGCGAGGCCGGTGAACTGGTGGTTCCACCGGGTGGCGCCGGCGTCGGCCCGCGTGACCTCGGCGTGGTGGCGCCGGCCCATGCGGCCGGCCAGCACGCCGAGCAGCAGGATGATGCCGTGCTTGCCGAACTCACCCATCGCGGGGTTCTCGGCGTCGTAGGCGAGAGCCTGCGCGAACTCCTGCCCGGCGGCCTCGTGCCGTTCCTCCAGCAACGAGCAGAAGGCCCGTGCCAGCCCGTACGACATCGCGCGTAGGCCGGGCGCCGCGTCCAGCAGCGGGGCCAGCCGCTCCAGGGCCCCGTTCATCTCGGCCCGGCGGCCCTGGTGGGCGTACCGTACGGCCTCGGCGAGCCGCAGCATGGCCAGGGGGCGGCCCAGCCCGAGCCGTGAGGCGTCGGCGGCGGCCTCCCGGATCCGGTCCCGGGCCTCGTCGTACCGGCCGTGCTGGATCCGGTCCAGCGCGAGGACGAAGCCGGATTCGTGGGCCAGGGGCACCAGCCCCATGCCCAGGGCCTCCTGCCGGGCCTGTTCGAGCCGGGTGGGCCGGGCTTCGTGGCTCGCGGCGACGATGGCCAGGTGCACGTCGGCGGCCGTGCGCGGAGCGGGGAGCCGGCGGGCGAGGGCGATGGCGCGGGCCCGCCGGAAGTGGGCCGCGGCCGTCGGCTCGTCCTGTTCCCGGGCCAGCTGGCCGAGCAGCAGCAGGGCTCTGCAGGCCACGTCCGGCAGGTCGACGCGCTGGGCGGCTTCCAGGGCCCGGTGGGCGTACCGGGTGGCGGTGTGCAGCCGGTCGGGGGCGAGCCGGCTCAGTTCCACGTGCACGGCACAGAGGTCCACGAGGGCGGCGTACCGGTCGGCCGGGTGGTCTCCGAGCAGTGCGCGGGCGATGTCGAGGTGCCACAGGGCTTCCGCGGGGCGGCCCCTCAGGGTGGCGAGGTCGCTCAGCCGGGCGTGGAGTCCGGCGCGGCGCCGGGCGGGTATGCCGTGCTCGCCGCCGTCGCCGCCGAGGGTGGCCAGGAGGGCGGAGGGTGCGGGCAGGCGGTCGAACCGCGCCGTGCCGGCGACGGCGTCCAGCAGGCCTTCCAGCACCGTGGCGCGCAGTCCGGGCGCGGTATCCGGTTCGACGAGCCGGTGGGCCCTGGTGAGCAGTTCCACGGCCCGGTCCACCGCGCCCTCGTTCGTCGCCCGCCCGGCCGCCTCGCAGTACAGGCGGATGGCCTCGGGGGTGTCGCCGGCGTGCTCGTGCAGCTGGGCGGCGTGCTCGCACCACGTCCCGCGCAGCCCGGGGTGGAGGTCGGTGAGGGCGCGCGCGGCCCGCCGTACGTACCGGGCCCGTTCTCCCGGGCCGAGGTCGTCCAGCAGGGCCTCGGCCGCCAGCGGGTAGCGGAAGGTGTACCACTGGGTGCCCGGACCGTCCGGCGTGATCAGGTACGAGGCGACGGCGGCGCGCAGCACTGCGGACAGTTCGGCGTGGTCGCGGCCGATGGCGCGCTCCAGGACGGGCAGTGCGAAGCGGCGGCCGAACAGGGCTGCCATGCCGAGGAGTTCCACACCGAGCGGGCCGAGCCGTTCGGCCTGGCGTCTGACGTTGTCCGCGACGGTGGGCGGGACGGACGGTGTCCCCGGGCCGGGGCGTGCGGGGCGGCCGGTGAGGTCGTGGACGAGTTCCTTGACGACGAAGGGGATACCGGCGGTGCTGTCGACCGCGCGGTGGACGAGGTCGGGGCAGACCTCGGCCGGGGGGACGCGCAGCTCGGCCGCGATGAGCAGGTGCACGTCGGGGCGGCTGAGGGGTCCGAGGTCGAGCACCGCGGCGGCGTCGCGCCCGCGGGCCCGCGTGGCGAGTTCGGTCGCCGCGCACGGTGCGCAACCGGTGATGAGGAGGAGGACCGCCGGCTGGTGCCCGATGTTGTCGAGGAGGTAGTCGACGACCGCCAGTGTTCCGGCGTCGGCGTCGTGCAGGTCGTCGAGGACGAGCAGGCAGCCCTGCCGTTCCCCGACGGCGCTGAGCAGGCGCAGCATCGTTTCGGCGACCACGAGGTGCGAGGCGGGGTCGGCGTCCGTGTCGCGGGCGCCGGTCAGCAGCCGGGCCATGACCGGCCCGTAGCGGCCGAGTTCGTCCGGGTCGGGCAGCAGGTGGGCCCGGGACAGCAGGAGCAGCGCCTCGACCAGCGGCCGGTACGGGATGGGTGAGCCGACCGCGCTCGCCCGCCCCCGCACCGTGACCATGTTCGTCTCGGCGGCCACGGCGAGGGCCTCGGTGGCGAGCCGGGTCTTGCCGACACCGGGCTCGCCGGTGACGAAGAGGGCCGCGCCGCGCCCGGACCGGGCGCCCGCCAGCGCGTGCATGATGTGCCCCATCTCAGGCCCGCGGCCGATGAGTTCCCCGCGCCTCGGGTGCGGGCCGCCGTCCGGGCCCGCGACGGTACAGTCC
>NZ_JBSGZP010000369.1:0-7326 GCF_053611065.1 Streptomyces sp. NPDC054840 | reverse complement strand
TCCTACGCCTACGGACGCCCGCGCGGCTACGGGGTCAGCGGCGGGCGGTACGCGGAATCCGGGCCGTCCTGCTGCCCCGGGCCGTCGTCGCGGACCACCTCGCCCTGGACGACCTTGCCGTCGGGGTAGTGGATACGGGCCTGCTGGAAGGCGTCACCGAAGCTGCCGGCGGGGACCGAGGCCATCTTCCGCTCCAGCGAGCGGGTCGCCCTGCGGCCGATCCAGGCCCGGACGGGCGGCAGCAGCAGAACCAGACCCGCCACGTCGGAGAGCAGGCCGGGGAGCATCAGGAGCAGACCCGCCAGCATCGTGAGGCCGTTGCCCTGGCCGGGCTGCTGTGGAGTGGGCTGCCGCCCCTGCTGCGCCTGCTGGAAGGTGCTCGCCAGGTTCCTGAAGGCACGCCGCCCGGCCCGCTTGATCACCACCGCGCCCAGGATCATGCCCCCCGCGAGCAGCGCGGCCACGGCGAGCCCGCCGGCCACGTCCGCGACCACGGTGAGCAGCCAGATCTCCAGGATCAGCCAGGCGGCGATCGCCAGGGGGAGGAACGTACGGGCGGGCGAGCGCCGCCGGGGGGCCGTGGACATGCCGGTCGTCATGGCGTCCAGTGTGCCTGGGCCCGCATAAAAGCGACCTCAGCCGGAGGTACCGGACCTCCCCTAAGGGTGTCCGGCCCGTCAGGCCCCCTCGCCCGGCTCGCCGGTCCCCGGGCCACTGTCCTTGGCGGCGTCCTTGCCGCTGTCCCTGGCGGCGTCCTTGCCACTGTCCTTGCCGAGCAGCTTGGAGGCCTGGGCCTTGAGACCCCACTGGGTGACCCGCCACAGCGCCTCGACCAGGATGTCCTTGCTCATCTTGCTGTCGCCGAACTCACGCTCGACGAACGTGATGGGTACCTCCACCACGCGGAACCCCTTCTGCACGGCCCTGCGCGCCAGGTCGACCTGGAAGCAGTAGCCCGCCGAGGCCACCTCGTCCAGGCCCAGGCCCTCCAGGGTCTCCCGGCGGAAGGCCCGGTAGCCGCCGGTCACGTCCCGCATCGGGAGGTTCAGCATCAGCCGGGAGTACGTCGAACCGCCGCGCGAGATGAACTCGCGGCTCTTGGGCCAGTTCACCACCCGTCCGCCCGGCACCCAGCGGGAGCCCAGGACCAGGTCCGCGCCGGCCAGCGCGGTCAGCAGGCGGGGCAGCTCCTCGGGCTGGTGGGAGCCGTCGGCGTCCATCTCGACGATCACCCCGTAGCCCTGCTCCAGGGCCCATACGAAGCCCGCCAGGTAGGCGGCTCCCAGCCCCTCCTTGCCCTTGCGGTGCAGCACGTGGACGTGGTCGTCGCCCGCCACCAGCTCGTCGGCGAGCTTGCCGGTGCCGTCCGGGCTGTTGTCGTCCGCGATGAGGATGTGGGCCTCGGGCACAGCCGCGCGCACACGCCCGACGATCAGCCCGATGTTCTCCGCCTCGTTGTAGGTCGGAATGATCACCAAGGCCGTACCGAGCGGTCCGTAGGTCCGCTGTCCGCCGTCGCTCACTGAGTCCCCTTTTGTGCTCTTGCACGTCCTGTACGTCTGGTCGCAGAGGATGACTTTAGAACAGTGGCCGGGGCCCGCGGTCCTTCGGGCCGGTCGGACGCCCGCTGGCCGCGGGCCGCCGTGACCGTTGTCTACTGGACCGCAGACCCCGACCCGGGGCCACCCGCCGCCCGGCGGAACCTTCCCTCGCCCCCGAGGCGCGGGCGCGCTGCGCAGACGGAGTCGTCCGGCACGGACTTCCTGTGGTGGACCCGGCCGAACCTATCCGGGTCCGACCGCCCGTACCGAACCGAGGCACGCCGGATCACCCCTGTGGGCGTACGAATACCTCCCGGCCGCCGACGACGGTGGCGAGGCACACCGGCAGGGCGGATCCGGGGGTCAGGTCGGGCAGTCCGGGGGTGCCCGACCTGGGGTCGGTGGACCAGCGGGCGACCCGGTCGTCGGGGGCCTGGACGACCAGGTCACCCGTCTGCCAGACCGCGTAGTCGGCAGGCGCGCCGGGGACGAGGATGCCCGCGTCGTCGCGGCCCAGCGCCCGCCAGCCGCCCCGCGTGTGGGCCGTGAAGGCGGCCCGTACGGAGATCCGGTGCTCGGGCGTCCGGTGGAAGGCCGCCGCCCGGACGGTGCCCCACGGGTCGAGCGGGGTGACCGGCGCGTCCGAGCCGAAGGCCAGCGGGACACCGGCCTTGAGCATGGCCGCGTACGGGTTGAGGGTACGGGCCCGCCCGGCGCCGAGCCGGTCGGCGTACATGCCGTCCTCGCCACCCCAGGCCGCGTCGAACGCGGGCTGCACCGAGGCGGTCAGCCCCAGCTCCGCGAAGGCCGCGACCGTGGCGGGCGTCATCATCTCCGCGTGCTCCACCCGGTGCCGGGCGGCGCGGACGCGGGCCAGGCCGACCTTCTCGGCCGCCGCCCGGACGCCCTCGACGACGGCGGTGATCGCGGCGTCCCCGATGGCGTGGAATCCCGCCTGGAGACCCTCCTCGGTGCAGGCGGCCACGTGTTCGGTGACGGCGTGCGCGTCGAGGTACTCGGTGCCGGTGTGCTCGGCATCCGCGTACGGGGCGTGCAGGCAGGCGGTGTGCGAGCCGAGGGCTCCGTCGACGAACAGGTCTCCGGCGGCTCCGACGGCCCCGAGCTCCTTGGTCAGGTCGAGGTCCCGGTCGGCCCAGTACCCGAAGACGCGCGGGCCGGGCCGCTCGGCTGCCAGGGCGAGCAGGCCGGTGAAGTCCTCCACGGAGGAGATCTCGGGCCCGCCGCACTCGTGGACGGAGCCGATACCGAGGGAGGCGGCCCGGTCGAGGGCGGCCCGCTGGGCCTCGGCACGCTGGGCGGGGGTGACGGCGGCCAGCGCGGCCCGCCGTACGGCGTGGTGGTCGTCACCGGTCAGCGGCCGGTCGCCTTCGGGCCGCACCTGCGGGACGAGGGCGAGCAGGGCGGTGGTGACCACGGCCGAGTGCACGTCGACGCGGCTGAGGTAGAGCGGGCGGCCGCCGGTGGCCTCGTCGAGCTCGGAGCGGTGCGGGGCCCGGCGCTCGGGCCAGCGGGCGGCGTCCCAGCCGTGTCCGAGGAGCACCCGGTCGGCCGGGCGGCTCGCGGCGTACGCGCGTACGAGGTCCAGGGCGGCGGACAGGGTGGGCGCCCCGGAGAGGTCCAGGCCGGTGAGGGCCAGGCCCGCGGAGGTGGTGTGGACGTGCGCGTCGGTGAAGGCCGGCGTGACGAGCGCGCCGGCGAGGTCGACGACCTCGTCCACGCCCTGTGCGAAGGCATCGGCGGCGCCCTCGGAACCGACCCAGGCGATGCGGCCGCGCTCGACGACCATCGCGGTGGCGAAGGGGTCGGCGGGGCTGTGCACCTCGCCCCCGCGGAGGAGAACGGTCCTGGTCGGTGCTCCGGCGGCATCGGCGGAGTGGGCGGTGCGGTCAGTCATGCCGACCAGTGTCCCGCGTCGCCCACCCCGGTCCGACCACCGGGTCCCCGCTCGGGCCCGGTTCAGACGCGGGGCGGGCGCGCCTCGTAGGGGGTGGACAGGACGACCGTCGTGCGCGTCGAGACGTGGGCGAGGGCGCGCAGGCGGCCCAGGAGGTCTTCCAGCTCCAGGGGGGTGGCGACGCGCACCTTCAGGATGTAGTTCTCGTCGCCCGCGACGCTGTGGCAGGCCTCGATCTCGGGGACTCCGGCCAGCCGGTCGGCGATGTCGTCCGGAGCGCTCGGGTCGAAGGGCTTGACCGAGATGAACGCGGTCAGCGGCAGGCCGACGGCCTCCGGATCGACCACGGCCGCATAGCCGCGGATGACCCCGCGCTGCTCCAGACGTCGTACTCGCTGATGGACTGCCGACGTGGACAGTCCCGTGGCCTTGCCCAGATCCGTGTAGCTCATCCGCCCGTCCCGCACGAGCAGATCAACGATCTGGCGGTCCAGCTCCTCCATTGCGCTCATAGCCGCTCAACTTAAGGCCCAAGGGCGCTCCAGGCCCAGTGCTGTCCGCCCACTGGAGGCATCTGCGGCAGGCATGTGACCAAGGCCACAGGGGTATGCAGGTGGAGGCCTGTCTGTTGTGGTTACTCGTGACGCTCGACGGGAATTGCTTGCTGTGGCCGAGGCCGAAGAACCTGCCCGCCCGGCCCACCCAAGGGGGAGTACATCCATGCTGAACACCAAGCGCGCCGGTCGCACCGAACCGGAGCCCCTGGAACTGCTCGATCCCGGGAACGGTACGTACCCGGACGACGGCGGGGACGGCGAATACCTCGACGAGATCGAGGCGTTCGAGATCCACCACGCGGTCTGCCCCGACTGCGGCCAGTCGATCGCCCTCGTCGCGGACGAGGAGTACCTGCCGCAGCACGCCCTCTGCCTGACCCCGTGGAACCCCTTCGGCCTCACCGTGTGCGCGGGCACCGGCCGGCCCGCGAGCGACGCGCTGCCCCCCGTGGGCATGATCGAGCCGGTGGAGGCGCAGGAGATCGAACCCGTCGTCCTGTCGGCCCTGCCCCAGGGCCTGGACTGGCGGACGCAGCCCTTCTCGCACGTCGGCGGTCCGGGCTCGCGCCCGGTCCGTGTGGTGAGCCCCGTGCTGCCGCGGCAGCAGGCGCAGACGCGGCAGCAGCACGCGCAAGCGGCCTGACGGCCGCTCCGCTCCCTACCAGCTCCACTCCCTACCAGTACGTTCCCTGCACCATGGCGGCCAGGGCGGCGTGGTGCAGGATCAGGCTGTCCGGGTCCGCCGGGACCTCGACCTCCCCGAAATGTGCCTGCCGGTAGGCGATGCGCAGCATCACGATCCCGTGCCGCAGGGCGGCGTAGAGGGTGTGGAACTCCATGTCCCGCGGGGTGTGGCCGGTGAGCTCGGCGTAACGGCGCTCCAAGTCCTCGCGGCGCAGGAAGTCCGGCAGGCCGGGCTGGCCGAAGCCGACCGTGAGGTCCTGGAAGAACCGGTGCAGGTAGACGGTCCACCCGAGGTCCACCTCGCGCGGGGCGTACGCCGCCATCTCCCAGTCCAGGACGGCCACCGGCGTGAACCCGTCGTAGATGACGTTGCCGATCCGGGCGTCGCCCCAGTTGAGGACGGCGGGACCCTCGTCCTCGGGCCACAGTTCCTCCAGCCGGGCGAACGCCCGCTCGATGAGCGGGGACGGGGTGAGCCCGCCCACCACCCAGGAGTAGTAGGCGCGTTGGGCGTCCACGTGCCGGCGCAGCGGTGTGCCCTCGCCGTCGGGGAGGAGGAACTCGGCCTCCTTGGACGGGAACTGGTCGTGCAGTCGGGCCAGCAGCGAGATGCTCCCCTCCTGGAGGGCGGCGCGCTCGGCGTCGGTCGCGGCGTGCAGCCAGTTGCCCTCGTAGGTGTAGGGCATGACATCGGGCGGGACCCGGCCCTCGGCACGGGCCATCACGAAGAACGGCGCACCCAGCGGCCCGGGTTCCGCTTCCAGCCACTGCACGCGCGGGACGGGCAGGTCCGTGTGCTGGGCGACCAGGCTCATCACACGGTGCTGGCGCGGCATGTCGTACGTGGGGAAGACGGTGTAGGCGGCCGGGTCGGCGGCGAGCCGCAGCGCGCAGGCGCGCAGCGGGGTGTCGGGGTGTTCTATGTCGAAGAGCAGGGTCTCGCTGGACATCCCGTTGGATCCGGGGACGGAGACGTTCGTGATCCGCGCGCCGGGGAGCCTGGTGTCGAGCCAGGCGGCGAGGCGGCGGCCGAGCTCCTCGGGCTCCCGGGTGGAGGTGCGCGGACGTGGTGCGGTGGCCATGGTTGAGCCCCTTTCGTACGGGTCCTGGTCCTACGGGTCCCGGTTGTGCGGGTCCCGGTCCTACGGGTCCCGGCCGTACGGGTCCTGGTCCTACTGGGCGACGGAGGAGTAGTCGGCGAAACCGCTCGGGTCGTGGCGCCCGAAGCTGCCGTGCTCGAAGATGCCGTGGCCGATCCGCCCGTCGAGGGTGAAGCGGGCGGAGTGGTCGGTCACGCCGAAGGCCGCCATCGGGTGGGCCGCGGGGTCGGAGAGGTCGTAGACGCGGCGGTCGTTCCAGCCACGGCCCTGCCAGGTGCCGTGCTGCCAGTCACCGGCGGGCGGATAGCCGGCGCCGACGGCGAGGGGGGAGGAGTTCAGGATCTCCACACCCAGTTCGAGTGGCTTGCGGGAGGGGTCGGTCAGGTGGACCACGGCCCGCTCGGGATGCCGGCTGCCGGGCCGGTAGCGGATCTCGGTGTGCGGCCAGCCGAGTTGGACGTCGTGGCGTCCGCTGCCTTCGGGGAAGACCTGCACCGCCTCGTTCAGGGTGCGGTGGCCGTCGGCGTCCTCCTGGGCGACGACCATGAGGAAGCGGTCCTCGAAACGGACCGGGATCCACAGCCAGTGAAAGCCCTCGGGGCGGTACTCCTCGGCCGCGCGCCCCCCGTCCTCGCCGGGGATCGGCCGCACGCCCCAGCTCCGGTCGCGGGTCCCGGTCCACTCCCCCGGCGTGAGGCTGAACTCCTCACCTTTGGCCTTGATGGTGCCGGTGACGTGGCCGGCCTGCACGAAGCGGCGGCCTTCCAGCATGAGGCGGTCGCCGCGCCGCTGGACGTGGTGCGGCTCCCAGACGGCGGGGAACCCGGCGGTCCAGGTGATGTCGTACGAGAGCCCGTGCGGGTCGGCCGGATCGGGGGCGCAGCGCAGCGTGAGCTGCTTGAGCGGCACGTCGACGGTGATGGACAGGGGTCCCACCGAGAGGTTCATCCGGTCGTCGGTGAGGGCGTCGGAGGCCCGGACGGCGAGCAGCTCGTCGCCGACGCGGAAGGTGGCGTAGGCGTCGATGACCCCGGCGTTGGGGTAGACGCCGAGGCCGAGTATCAGGACGGCGCGGCCGGCGTGGTCGAAGACGTGGAAGATGCACCGGTCGTAGGCGTTGCGGTCACCGCTGACGACATGCTTCATCGACAAGGGCGCCTGGTGGATGGGGTATTCGTCGAGCGCGACGGGCCGGTCGGCGGACATGGCGGACCTCCTGGACAGACGGCTTCGGGAGTTTCGAGAGGCTTCGGGACGGCTTCGAGATGCGGCGCGGGCGGATATGACGGTACGTCAGAAACCAGCCGCCGGGCCACCCTTCTGGCACGCTCTGACAGAGCGGCGCGATGTGCCGGGCCTCTCGGCGCGGCGGGGCAGCGGGGCGGCGGGGCAGCCGGAGCCCCGGCGGGCGGGGGCTGTGGCGCGCGGCAGCGGCTACGACGGCGACGCCTGCGCCGGAGTCAGGACCTGATTTCCGGCGCTCTTCGTATGTCCGGGGCGGGACGGTCGGTCAAGGGGTGGCCGAAGGC
>NZ_JBSGZP010000368.1:0-7334 GCF_053611065.1 Streptomyces sp. NPDC054840 | reverse complement strand
CTTCGGACCCGGCGACCCGCAAGGCCGCCCCGAACTGCGCCGGGCGCTGGCCGGCTACCTCTCCCGGGCGCGGGGCGTGCGCTGCGGTCCCGAGAACATCGTGATCTGCTCCGGCTTCGCCAACGGACTACGGCTCCTGACGTCCGTCCGGCCCCCCGACTGGGCCGTCGAGGCGTACGGGCTCCCCTTCCACCACGGCGTCCTCCAGGCCGCCGGGGTCCGCCCGCACCCCGTCCCGGTCGACGAGGACGGCGCCCGGCTGGGGGCACAGCCCGGTCGGCGGCTGGGGGAGGAACTCCCCTCGCGGGCCGCTACGTTGCTGCTCACACCGGCGCACCAGTTCCCGACGGGCGGCCGCCTGCTGCCCGCGCGGCGGGCCGCCGCCGTGGAATGGGCCCGCGGCCGCGGTGGCGTGATCGTGGAGGACGACTACGACGGGGAGTTCCGCTACGACCGCAAACCGGTCGGCGCGCTGCAGGGGCTGGCCCCTGAACACGTGGTCTACGCGGGCTCGCTGAGCAAGAGCCTCTCCCCCGCGCTGCGCCTGGGCTGGCTGGTCCTCCCGGACCGGCTGCGCGACCGGATCCTGGCCGCGAAGGGCCTGCGGGAGTCCTGGGCCAGCACTCTGGACCAGCTGGCCCTGGCCGACTTCATCGAGTGCGGGGCGTACGACCGCCACGTACGCCGGATGCGCCTGCGCTACCGGGTCCGCCGCGACCGGCTGGTCACCGTACTGGCGGCACGCGCCCCGGAGGTCCGGGTGACGGGCATCTCGGCCGGCCTGCACGCCGTACTGGAACTCCCCCCGGGCGGGGAGTCCCCCGCCCTCGCGGCGGCCCACGCCGCGGGCCTGGCCCTGGACGGCCTCTCGGCCTACCGGCACCCGGCCGACCCGGCCCCACCCCGCGAGGGCTTGGTGGTCGGCTACGCGGCGCCCCCGGACTCGGCGTTCACCCGGGCGCTCGAAGCCCTGGCGGGGGTGGTGGGCCGCTCGGGGTGAACGGGGTGCGGTGCCAGGCGTCGCAGGCCAGGCGGGACCGTTAGAACACGCCCTGGTCCTCAGCCTTGCGTGGGCCCGGACCCGCCAGGCGACTCGGGAGTTGCGAGGGCTCGGCACCATGGGCATGCGTCGAGGTCGTCCGCCGCGCCCGCCGGGGGAGGTGGGGACAGGGAGAAACCCGCCCTGTACTCGTCCGGCACAGAGCTCACTCGCGTGCGGAACGGGGTGGCGTCGCCGGCCGTGCCCGCGTCAACCAGGCGGCGCAGGATCCGCATCAGCGCCGCCCGCACGGTGAACGCCACCCGTTCTGCCTCCGCCCGTAGGCCACGCGCAGCTGGATCACCGCAGGGGCGCATCCTCACACGACCCTTCTCGCGGACCGTGTTCGGACGACCAGGCAGGCCCGGTCCGTGCCACGACGCGAGTTCCTCATCCGCCGCGCGCCTCGGAGGGGGCGGCCGCCCCGGCGAGAACACCCGTCCCGTGCAGACGGGGGCCCCCACAGCGACAGACCGATGATAATTCTTTCAGTTCAGACACATCTCAACCCTTCCCTCGACGTCCAGTGGGGAGTACATCGAGCAGGAATGCGACCGACCGCCACTTTTTCAACATAACCATTCGGTGACAAGAAAGCGGCGATGAGTAAATTGCCGGGGTTTTCGCCCGACGCTGATGTACGAATTGCCGGGGTTTTTCGCCTTGCCGATCCTTTCCGCTGGGTGCGCTTGATCAAGAGAGACGACCGGGCGTCCTGCTGACATGTGGCATTGGACAGCGTTCCGCCGCGACTCACCCGAGCCGTTCGAATCACGGTTCGCGAGGGCAATAGCAGCGCGGACGCCACGGCGCTGGATGCACCTTCACCGAGGCTTGATCGACAGCCTCACCGCGAGCCGGAGCCCGAACGCGGTGCCGGCATCCATCGGCGGAGCTGCAGCCGCTCAGCGGGTGATCCGGCCGCCGACGGGGGGTCACTTCGTCGGGAAGATCTCGTGTGACGGGTGCCCGACATGACTCATGAAGGCCCCGGAGGCGAAGACGCCGACAGACTCTTCCCCCGGCTCTACCGGCACCGCGGCTTCCCGGCGAGCCGGCCGCATGACGTCCACGTGCAGGGACAGAACCTGCCTGAAGCGTTGTTGGCGCCTCAGCTCAAGGGCGTCCACGAGCCAGAGACGGCCAGTCCCTGACGACCGCAAGGCAGTGAAAGCTGCACCCAGTGCGGTGGTGATGAGCACGATCCACAGGAGGATTCCTCCCACAGCTGGTCCTTTCGAAGGCTGAAGCATCAAGGGGCGCCCGGACCGAAGCCCCTGCAACTCACAGGCATAACGCAGAGGCATATACCGAGTTGCGCCCTGTCCTTCGATTGCAGCCATGCGCAGCAATCGGCCGGCCTTGGCATCTCTAGATACTTACTGATGATCAGTCGACCGCAGCGTGCGGCCGGACGAAGCCGACGGAGCCGATGACAGGGCTCCACGCGCAGGGGGAAACGTCGATGGCCGGGTGGCGCGGCGAGAAGCACAGAGGCGCACCCGGGCGCAGGGGAGATCCCGCCGGGTGAGGTTCGGCGCGAGCAGGGCGGCTGTACGGACGGCGCGTCACAGGTGACGGGTCCGTCGAGTCGGGGCCTGCATCGAGCCGCATCGCGTCTTCTCTTCGAGTGGAGGCGCGGCGACAAGAGAAACGTTTCTGCTGTGCTCCTGGCCTGTTTACCGAACGGATAAGACGGGCCCCACACTTACCCATCGGCCACCATCACCCGGATGGCGCATACCCTGACCAACATCGACAGCGTTTATGGAATATGACAACACCAAAGCCCCCCGCCCCCTTCCGCAGGACCGCAGAGGAAGACGGACACGGAGGCAGCTTTCACTCCGGGGTGATCCGGGTCGGAAAGTGGATGTTCATTCCAGGCGCAGCCGACCGCGGCGCCACCCGCAACGCAACGCTGGAACACGGAAGTCTGGAAATCGACCTGAGTTACTCGTCATCGATCTTTGAGGACTTCCTCCATACGATGAGCGTGATCCAGGCCGACTTCGGCAGACGGCTGGGGAACACGGCAGCATCCGCGACGGCTGTCGGCGCGTGCTCGGGTGGCAGTTGCCGTGCATGAGCCTTACGGATACCCGGACATCCACGGCGTCCACCCCCCGGCGGAGACCTCGGCCTTCTGGGACCTGCGGGAACCGGAGCACGTACAGCACCCGTCCACCGGGCACCCGCTCGGCGGACCCGGCGAACCACATCGCCCGTGGGATCCAGCGGAAGAACTCGCCATCCTTCTCGAGGAGAGCACGGCACCTGGGCAGCGGGAGCCGCTTACACGGGAGCGGTTCGAGGTCACCGGTGACACGGCGAGCACCATCGGCCTCGTCGCAGGGCTGAAGCACGCTCCTACCGGACGTCAGCCCGCGCAAGCCTCCCGGGGGCACCGTCGGCACCTGTCGAAATCGCCCGTGATGACGCTGCTGCAAACGGGCAGCCTGTTCACCGCCGCGCTGGTCGGCGCCATCGCCACTGTCGTGAGCATCCTCAGCGGGGTGGCCATCTGTGACACCCTGCGCCACAGCGCCGGACCCCAGACGGCCCGCGAAGTGGTCAGCTGGTGGCCCCTCCTGATCTACGGACCCTGGATGGTCGCCTCCCTGTCCATCCTCAGATCGGCCTTGCACCAGCGCCGCGCGCTCCATTCCTGGTCGATCGTTCTGCTGTTCTCCACCCTGGCCACGCTTCTGTGCGTAGCCCAGGCACCCAGAACGCTCGCCGCCGGGGCGGCGTCCGCCCTTCCCGCGGTCGCGGCGCTGGCCTGCTTCCAACAGCTGGTCCGCCAGATCACACTCACTCGACCGCCGCGCCAAGCCGTTCCGCGGCACCGCAACCCGGCCTCCGTGTCCGTTCCGCTCAGCCAGACGGCCGCGGCCGCGGCCGGACGTGGCTCGGGCAGCATCCCGCCCGGCTACCCCGCGGCAGACAGCAGGGCAGCCCACCGTCCGTCCCGCACTCAACGGTTCGGGTACCGCGCATGACGGTCGTACACCGACGGCGCGGGGTTTGCCTTCAAGGCGCAGCAGTGGGAATGCTGGGTGCGCAGCCGAGTGGAAAGGGCACGGTCGGACGACGGCGCAAGAAGGTGAGCGTCCCATGGTCGGCGACCGCGAAGAGCTAAGGCAATAGCTGCCTCTCTGGTCAACCCGGTCCTTCCCACACGTCCAAGGGGTGCTCGCCTGCACTCTTGAAACGAAGATCGAAACCGATAGTCACGGGCCGTCCGCAGACTCGGCCCGACGGTCTACCCACTTCACCCCCTCACGAGCCGAGCCTGTGTGTCCGCCGCGCTGCGGCCTGGACCGCACCCCCCGCACTCATGCCTCCGGTCACTGCGGCACAGCCGTCGACGTGCCGCAGGGAATGGCCGTGTCCGGCACCGGGGGCCGGCTCCGTCGGGCAGGAGGACGCATCCCTCCGAACCGAACACGCGACGCGCTCCGGCGCCTCACCTGCACGCTTATTACGAGAGGTCAGCAACATGTACGAATTGAGCTACGCAGAGCGAATCCAGTACAAGCGGCGCCAGGACGCGGCCTACCAGGCCGGCCTGGACGCTGTCACCAACCTTCAGGCGGCGCTCGCGCTCGCGGACCTCACACTCCCCTCCCTGAGCAACGACGGGCCGGTGGCCGGCCACGGCTTCGTCCGTCTCGGAGGGTGCAACGCGGCCTTCGCCAACCGGCTCGCCGAAGTCATCGCGGCAGGTGCCGACTCCCTTCGGTATCAGCGGAAAGCCGGCAAGGTGGACCAGCCTCAGGAAGCGCAGCAGCAGCGCACCGTCCACGGCCTCGAAGGCGACGGCTACCGGCTCCTGCGTGTCGAGGCCCCGGCCGCACCGGACCCCATCGCCGCGTTCCTCATCGGCCTGCGCGGCACCACCGGGCATTCAGCCCGCGGGGACCGAAGGTCGAGGTCGACGCACTGAAACCCTACGAGCAACGGGCCATGGCCGAACCGGTCCGCCCCCGCCGTCCCTCTTCCTCTCACCCCGAGGCGGGGAGCTGCGCCTCCGCCTCGGCCAGGATCTCCGTCAGCCGGGCCCCGAACTCCGCCCCGCGCGGATCCGGCACCCCCGTCCGGGCCGCGGTGAGCAGCGCGTCCAAGGCGCGCCCGTAGGCGCCCGGTACGTCGCTCCAGCCGGGCAGTTCGTGCACTCCTTCGGTACCGCGCAGTTCCAGCCCCACTCCGGCGGCCGCGCGCGGCGCGCCCAGGCTGAGCACGGCGGTGCTGGCCGCGCCGGAGGCGTGGCGCAGTGCCAGTTGGACCACGTCGGAGGGGCCCCGGGTGGCGCTGACCGCGGTGACCTCGCCGAGGACCGGGATCAGGACGGAGAGGGCGTGCGGGCCGACGTCCCACAGCCCGCCCTTGGCCTTGCGCCAGGGCGAGTCGGCGTAGGCGCTGGGTGTTCCGTCGGGCGGGAAGACGGCGCCGAGCCAGTGGGCCGCGGCCGTGAACCAGCCGGAGCGTGCGGCCTGTTCCTCGACCCAGCCCGCGGTGGGTTCGGCGAAGCGCAGGGTGAGGAAGACGACGGAGGCGACCTGGTGGCGCGCGGCCGCCACGGCGACGGCGCGGGCGTCCTCCACCGTGGTGGCGACGGGCTTGTCGAGGAGCAGGTGGCATCCTGCGGCGGCGGCGCGGACGGCCATGGCGGCCTGTACGTCGGGCGGCAGGGCGAAAGCCACGGCGTCACAGTCGGCGAACAGCTCGTCGGGGTCTTCGTACACCTTCACGCCGTACTCATGCGCCAGCTCGGCCGCGGCTTCCGGCCGGCGGCCCCACACTCCGGCGAAATCGGAGCCGGCGTGCGCGGCGAGGGCGGGGGCGTGGGTGCGGTGCGCCCAGGGGCCCGTGCCCAGCAGTCCGACCCTGGGGCGGCGGCCTGCTGGGGCCTGATCGGTGACACCGTCGGCGATGCGATCGGCGGCGCTCTCGACGGGGCCCTCGGCGGAGTTCACATCGGATGAAATGCTCACGCGGTCAGTCTGCCCCACCCGGACGGGCGCGTCGGCACCCACCCGCACAACCCGCCCGACCTGCCGCGTAAACCTCGGTAACACGGGGTTCACACACGGGCAACGGAAGAGAAATCGCGGGCGGGCACGCTGCGGTCATCACCGCAGCGATGAAGCAGCGACCAGCAGCACCCGCAGAGTCTGAGGATGGGGCCCGTGAGCTACAAGGCTGAGTACATCTGGATCGACGGCACCGAGCCGACGGCGAAGCTTCGCTCCAAGACGAAGATCCTCGGGGACGGCGACGCGCTGCCGATCTGGGGCTTCGACGGATCGAGCACGAACCAGGCCGAGGGCCACGCCTCCGACCGCGTGCTCAACCCGGTCTTCTCGTGCCCGGACCCGATCCGCGGCGGCGACAACGTCCTCGTCATGTGCGAGGTCCTGAACATCGACATGACCCCGCACGAGTCGAACACCCGCGCGCTGCTGCGTCCGGTCGCCGAGAAGTTCGCCGGCCAGGAGCCGATCTTCGGCATCGAGCAGGAGTACACCTTCTTCGACGGCATCCGTCCGCTCGGCTTCCCGGTGGGCGGCTTCCCGGCCGCGCAGGGCGGCTACTACTGCGGTGTCGGCTCGGACGAGATCTTCGGCCGCGGCATCGTCGAGAAGCACCTGGACCACTGCCTCGCGGCGGGCCTGAGCATCTCCGGCATCAACGCCGAGGTCATGCCCGGCCAGTGGGAGTTCCAAGTCGGTCCCGTCGGTCCGCTGGAGGTCTCGGACCAGCTGTGGATCGCGCGCTGGCTGCTCTACCGCACCGCCGAGGACTTCGGCGTCTCCGCGACGCTGAACCCGAAGCCGGTCAAGGGCGACTGGAACGGCGCGGGCGCGCACACCAACTTCTCCACGAAGGCGATGCGCGAGGACTACCGCGCGATCATCTCCGCGTGCGAGGCGCTGGGCGAGGGCAGCAAGCCGCTCGACCACGTGAAGAACTACGGCGCCGGTATCGACGAGCGCCTGACGGGGCTGCACGAGACCGCCCCCTGGAACGAGTTCAGCTACGGCGTCTCGGACCGCGGCGCCTCGGTCCGCATCCCGTGGCAGGTGGAGAAGGACGGCAAGGGCTACATCGAGGACCGCCGTCCGAACGCGAACGTGGACCCGTACGTGGTGACCCGTCTCATCACGGACACCTGCTGCACGAACCTGGAGAAGGACGGCCTGGTCTGAGGGCCGGGTCCGGGAACAGCACCGCCGGGACCTCCGGTCGATGACCACTGACAGCGCCCGCCGCGCCCCCCACAGGGCCGGCG
>NZ_JBSGZP010000367.1:0-7362 GCF_053611065.1 Streptomyces sp. NPDC054840 | reverse complement strand
GTCCGGGCGAAGCCGGGAGCGGCCCCAACGGCAGGGCCAGCGGCGCCGGTTGACGGGCCTGGGTACGGTCCGCCGCAGGCTCCGCCCGCGGCACGTCCGGCGGAGCCACGGGACGTACCGTCACGCACCCGCTGGCCATCACGAGCGTGGCAAGGGTCAGGGGCAGGGCGAGGCGCAGCTGCATCCGCCCACCCTGCCGTACCGGCGCCGCGCGAGCCGAACCGGTCACACGGACGGGTGACGGCGCGCGGTCAGGCCCGGCCGCGCCCCCGCGCGGCCAGCCGCAGCACGTGTTCCACCGGGCCGCGGCGCAGCGGGCTGCCGGCCCAGATCCGCTGCCAGGCCCAGGTCAGTCCCAGGGCCGCGGCGCTGAAGGCCAGCCAGGCGGACCAGGACGCCGCGCCGTGCGCCGGACCGGCCAGCACCAGCGCGTGGACGACGTACGCGCTCAGCGCCATCGCCCCGAGCAGGGTGAGCGGCCGAAGCAGGCGCACGCCCATCCCGTGCCGCGCGGCGAGCGCGCACAGGCCGATGAGGGCGCAGCCCACGCCCGCGTTGCCCAGGGTCTCCAGCGGGGTCTGGCTGTAGGGATCGGCCACCAGCAGCCAGTACCAGGAAGTGCTGGGCACGGCCCCGTACTGACCGCCCAGGACCTCCCGTACGGGGTCGGCCGCGGCGAGGGCCTCCGGGTGGTGGACGGCGATCGCCTCCAGCAGCCGCTGCCGGGCGCCGAACACATGGCTCGCGAGCCAGGACGAGCCGTACCCGGCGCCGGCGGCCACCGTGCCCCACACCGCCATCCGCCGGGCCACCGACCGCACCCGCACGTCGCAGCGCCGGGCGAGGGCCATCCCGACCAGAACGTACGGGAAGTAGGTGGCCAGCGGATACGCCCCGGTGAGCAGCAGTTCCAGCAGCACTCGGCCCAGCCCGGACCAATTGGCCAGATCGGCTGCCTCGGGGACCAGGCCGCGCCCGGACACCTCGTAGCCGAACACCGGACCCAGCAGGAACGAGAGCAGCGGACCCATCACCACCGACGCGCCCGCCACGGCGGTGAGCACCGGGGTGGACAGCCGGGTGAAGGGCTCGGCCGCCAGGAAGTAGACGGCGAAGAAGGCCAGGATGACCAGGATTCCCGGCCACAACGAGGCCAGCCATACGCCGAGTGCGGCCAGCAGTGCGCAGCGGATCAGCAGGGGACGCCAGCGGCGCGCCCAGCCCTCCGGGCGTTGCGCCGGGTCCAGCCCCCGCTGGGCGAGGACCAGGGAGAAGCCGGCGAGCAGGGTGAAGAGGGCCGGGGCGCGCCCGTCGGCCGCGACGAGGAGGTGACCGGCGCCCTCCGGCTCCGGGCTGGGGCCGACGTGCACGGCGAACATGCCGAGGACCGCCAGGCCGCGTGCGGCGTCGACCCCGGCCAGCCGCCCGCACCCCCCGGCAGGGGCCGCCGCCCCTGTGCCGGTGCCCGTCGGGGAGGCGCGTCGCATGTGCGGGTCTCTCCTCGGTGCGGTCGCGGTCGTGGTGCGTGCCGTACGTCCCGTGCGTGAAAAGTTGGTCGGACCGACGGTTTTCACGCCGCCAGTCCGCCTCCGGAACGTACCAGGGCCTACATAACCAAGTAATAAGGAGGTAGGGGATGGCAAGGGCCTGGCTTGCCGGTGCGGGCGGGCGGGTCGCCGTAACCCGTGAGCCGTGCCCGCTGTTGCACAGCCCGGCGGGTCCACCCACGGTGAACGGAGTCCGATGCCGCAGCTGACCGACCAGGGTGCGATGGACGAACACGAGCGGGAGCGGACGGGGACGTGGATGACCCCGGCGGAGTACGGGGCCTCGCGGGCCGCCGTCTGGACCGCGGCCGTCGTCCTCGTCACCGACACCCGAGGTCGGGTCCTCGTCCAGAGCGTCGACTACCGCGCCGACCGGCTGCTGCCCGGCGGCGCCGTGGACGCCGGCGAGGCGCCGTCCGCGGCGGCCGCCCGCGAGCTGCGCGAGGAGCTCGGCGTCGACGGCCGCTACTCGCGCGGCCTCGCCGTGGACTGGATCCCTGCCGACACTCCCGGCTTCCCGCCCGAGATGTGCTTCCCGGGCGAGATCCTGCACGTCTACGACGGCGGCACCTGGACCCCCGACCGGATCGAGGCCGTCCGCCTCCCGGCGCAGGAGATCACCGGCATCCACTTCGCCGAACCGGCCGATCTGTCCGCCCTGATGGATCCGGGTGACGCCCGCCGCGCACTGTCCGCCCTGCGCGCCCGCATCAACGGCTCCGGCACCGCCCTGCTGGAGGACGGCCGCCCCACCGCGCCGACCGCCCTGGACCGGCTCGGGGTCCTGCGCACCCGGCGGGTCCCGCAGCACGGTGTCTGGCACCCGGGCCCGGTCCCGGAGCGGCTGCCCGTGCAGGATCGGTCGGCCTGGCTCTTCGCCCCGGACGGCCGGGTCCTCCTGCTGATCTCCCGGGCCACCGGTGCCGCCCACCTTCCGCCCCCGACGGCCGGCTCCACCGAGGACACCGCCCCCCTCGGCTACCGGCACGGCGAGCAGGGCGTCCATGCCCGCACCGCGGCCCGCCTCACCGGCCTCCCGCCGGGCGCGGACCCGGAGTACGCACGCCTGCTGGCCACTCCCGAACAGGTCCGCGAACTGAGTGACTGGGGGAGGGCGGGCGACGACGAGCTCGCGGCGGTGCGCGCCGCCGGCGCCCGCCTCGGTCTCCCCGACCCCACCCGCACCCCGCCCACGGAACTCCCCGAGGAGGCGGGCGGCCCGGCCGTGTGACCTGAAGGTGATCCGACCGTCGTGTCGGACGCGCTCGTCATAGCGGACCGGGGGACGGAGCCGCCGCCCGGAATCGGGGCGCGGTCCGGGCCCGCGCAGGCGGCCACGGAAGCCGCTATGTGGGGTTCAGCGGCTGGCGGTGATCCACCGTACGAGGGCAGCGTTGGTCGTGTCGTCGAGTGCGGACAAGGTATGGATGGCTTCCAGATCACCGGGGAGCGGTGGAACGCCGACGGTGGTCAGCGCTGCGTGGAGGTCCAGGCGCCGCCGGTCCAAGGGCTTCAGGGACCAGGCGTGGCGTGGGTCGGACGGCTGCCGGTGGGCGCGCGGATCCTCCTCGCCGAGGGGCGGAGGCCTGTTCTCATCGCCCGGCTTCTGCGGCCGGACGTCGCAGGGCATGGGCTCTACGGTGTCAGCGCGGGGGAAGCGGTAGGGATCGAGGGTCAGCTGAGGGACCGTGACCGTTGACGGGGAAAACTGCCAGGACTCCACAAGAACCTCCCGGGGTCGGATGTGACGCTGCTGCTTCCGAAGAGTTCGAGGACACCGCCTTCGGCGGCGGCGGCCTTGGGGGCGGTCCGCACGTTCTGAAACCGGGCGTCGCACCACGCGCACTTCACGAGGCTCTGCGGCGCGTGCAGCAGAGGCGAGGTGCAGGTCTGACGGGTGGCGGGCGGGTCGGCCACCCAGGGTGTGTCGGGGGTGTGGCGTGCCGCAGCGGGTTGCCGCGGCACGCGGTTGCGGTGGCCGGCAGTTCACTGTCCTCGACGGTGTGACTGTCGGCGTGGGTCAGCGGCGGTGGCCGTCGTGGTGTCCGGGGCGGCCCCAGCTCTGGGTGTCGAGGACGTTGCCGCGGTTGTCGCGGAGGGTGGCGGTGTCGCGCTCGTCCCAGATCTGGTGGCGGCGGTCCTGGTAGACGTCGCGGTGGGTGTCGCGTCCGTTGCCGGTGTGGACCCTGACGCTGGAGCGTCCGTCCAGGCGGAGGTGGTCGAAGCGGTAGCGGTTGCCGTCGCGGTCGGTGAGGGTGAAGCCGCGCAGGTTCACCGAATGCCGGCCGGTGTTCTTGACCTCGACCCACTCGCGGTTCAGGGCGCGGTTGTCGCGGTCGCGGTCGCGGCGGTCGTGCTGGACGTCGCCGATGACGATCGAGGAGTGCTGGGCGTGGTGGCCGTGCCGGCCGTGCCGATCGTCGTCGTGGGCGGCGGCCGGGACGGCGGCAGCGCCGACCAGGGCGCCGGCGGCCAGGACCGCGGCGAGAAGACGGCGGGTGGCGGGAGAAGCAGACATGCGGATGGCTCCTTGAAACAGTCAGCCCAGCCCGGCTTCGTGCAAGCCGGCGGGCTCCGTACGGTTCCCGGCGTCCTGCCGGGGAGCCACACTCTGGCCCGCACCACCGCCAACGGCCACAACCTGGAACGCATGTTGCTCAATGCGGACATGTCCGTAACTCTCCCTTGTAAGAGGCAAGCGTCAAGGAGCAGTTGACGCGAACGGGGTGAGGTGGGGGACCGCCCGCACAATGCCCAAGCCTGAAGATTTTGGCCACATAAGCAGTTCATTCACGCCAGACCGAGTGCTGTGCGCCGAATGGGTTCAGGCCGTGTAACAGGCACTTCCGCCGTTTCCACGCACGCAGCTACGCGCCCCCGCGCAGATGGGCGGGGCTTGGGGCCGAACGGCGCTTCGACGGCCCTGGGAAGAACGCCACCCCCGGGGGCGGCCCCGGCCGGAAGCGGCTCTGACAGCGGCAGTGGTGGCGACGGATACTGCAGGTGAACATGCCGGCAGCCATGTGATCCCGAGCAGGGAGTACGGCTGACACCGTGGCGGCCGGAGAGACACATCTCGGCTTCTGATGGGGAAAGGTTTGGAATGAACGCTCTGACCGCTCTGGCGTCGGCCGCTTTCGGATCCACCGTGTATCTCACGACTCTCTCGACCGTGAGATGGCTGAACCAGCTGGCCCCGCGGTTCAAGGCCGCAGGCCTGGTCGTGACCGGCCTGGTTCTGTGCGCGGTCTTCGGAATGATCGCGTTCGCGAGCCAGAGCGTCGCGCTCGGGTTCATCGTGGGCGCCGGCCTCACACCGCCCGCACACCGGTGGTTTCTGCAACGACGCAAGCCGGTCGCGGGTTCCTGACCTTGCTGTCATGGCCGTGCGTGACCGAACGGCCTCTTTCCGCCGGCTCTGCTGACCGGGGGCTTCCCTCGTAGGCCAGTCCTCGGCAGCGGCGGTTCTTCCTGTCCGAATGGGCACGGGAGGAGGAAAGTGGAGGAGAGTGAAGGTACGGGCACCTGTGCATCGGCGATCGGCAGCGTGTCGGCTGGGGGCCGAGGAGCAGGGGTGCTGCTGTGAACGATCAGGACCGCGACACACGCGGGCGACGCATGCTGGCCGGCCTGCTGTCGGCGAGCCATGTGATGCCGCTGGAGTCCCTGTCGGCCAGGACGGCTGAGCACGCGGCGGAGGTCGGGTTCACCCAGGTGCTGATCTACGTGGTGGATCTCCAGGGCGACGTGATGCGCCTGATGTCCGGCGAGGACGCCGACACCGGCGCGGTGGTCGGTGAGGAGATCGAGCTGAAAATCGAGGGAACCGTGGCCGGGCGGGCGTTCCAGCACGGGGAGATCCTCGCCGGCGCCGACCCCAACGACGGTCGCGGCCACTGGTGGGTTCCCCTGGTCGACGGCACCGAGCGTCTGGGTGTCCTGCGCATCACCACGGTCCTCGACGACGCGCGAGCCATCGAGGACATGAAGCTGCTGGCGGCCCTGGTCGCCTTGATCATCGACAGCAAGCGGCGCAGCAGTGACTTCCATGCCCAGCTGACGCGCACCCGGCGACTGAACATCGCCGCGGAGATGCAGTGGCACCTGATGCCCCCGCCCACCTACGCGGACGGACGCGTGATGATCTCCGCCGCCATGGAGCCGGCCTACCGCATCAGCGGTGACGCCTACGACTACGCGACCGCCGGCCATGTGGTGCACCTGTCGCTCTTCGACGCGATGGGCCACGACACCGCCGCCGGGCTGACCGCCAACCTGGCGATGGGCGCGTGCCGCAACGCACGCCGTGGGGGCGCGATGCTGGTGGAGATCAGCGAAAGGATCGAAGAGGTACTGATCGAGCAGTACGGCCGGGACCGCTACGTCACCGGCATCCTCGCCGAGCTCGACACCCGCACCGGGGTCATGACGTGGGTCAACCGCGGCCATCACCCACCGGTGATCATCCGTGGCGGCCGCTGGAGCACCCTGCTGGACTGCCCGCCCTGCCATCCCATGGGCACCGACCTCGGTCTCCCCACCCGTCTGTGCCGCCACCAGCTGGAGCCGGGCGACCGGATCGTCCTCTACACCGACGGGATCACCGAGGCCCGCCGGACCCCGGGCGAGGAATTCGGCCTCGACCGGTTCATCGACTTCCTCATCCGCCACCACGCCGACGGGCTGCCCGTCCCCGAAACCCTGCGCCGACTCATCCACGCCGTCCTCGAACACCACGACGGCAGCCTCCAGGACGACGCCACCGTCCTGTTCTGCGAATGGCTCGGCACCTCACCGCACCCCACAGGACGGGCGGCAGCCCTCGCCGGCGTTCCCCGGACGGCCACCGCGGCGCCCGCCGGCCTCAACCCGGGGCCCGCCGGTGAACAGCAGTGATCCGCGACCGCAACGGGTGCTCCTGGAGGCCCGCGGCGGCCTGGCCGTCGCCGCCGTCACCGGCGCGTTGGACATCCACACCGCCCCGAACCTCACCGAGCGGGCCACCAACGTGCTGACCGACCATCCCCACCTGGTGTTCAAACCCACGGGGCCGCGGGCGGCGACCGCGCTCACCAGCCGGTACGCCACGGCGTGAGCGGCGTCTGCACCCGCCGCTCCCAGCGCTCCCATTCCTCCATCCGCGCAAGGTAGCGCCCTGGTGGCCGCAGGAGACCCCGTCGCGCCGGGATCTTGACCCGACTGCCGTTGGCGGTATGGCCGAACTGGGGTGGTTGTAGGGCGAATGCCGTTACCGGTCCGGGGCAGGGGGCACGCATAGGCCCCGGGTCCTGTCCGCGTCGGCGGATGTGGCCCGCACCAGTGCAGACGAGGACGAAGGAGTACGACGGATGACGAAGGCTCGCGACATCATGACGGCGGACGCTACGTGCATCGGCGCGAACGAGACGGTGCTCGAGGCCGCGAAGAAGATGACTCAGCTGAAGGTCGGAGCCCTGCCCATCTGCGGTACGGACGAGAAGCTCAAGGGCATGCTCACCGACCGGGACATCGTGGTGAAGGTTTTGGGCGCGGGCAAGGACCCCGGTTCGGTGAAGGCGGGCGACCTCGCCCAGGGCGAGGCCGTGACCATCGGCGCCGACGACAGCGCGGAGGAGATCCTGCGGACGATGGGCGAGCACCAGGTCCGCCGGCTGCCCGTCATCGACGGGCATACGCTGGTGGGCATCGTGGCGCTGGCCGACGTCGCCCGGGCGCTGCCGGATGCGAAGGTGGGCGACCTGCTCCAGGCGATCTCGCAGAACTGACCGTTGCGTGTGAGGGGCCCCACCGTTCGGTGTGGCCCCTCACATGCGTA